>JAHFBW010000014.1:0-12498 GCA_023249845.1 Candidatus Eiseniibacteriota bacterium | reverse complement strand
CCTGCGAGGGCGACGGTTCGCGCCGCATCGAGATGCACTTCCTGCCCGACGTCTACGTGCGCTGCGACACCTGTCACGGCCGCCGCTACAACCGAGACACGCTGGAGGTCCACTACCGCGGCCGCTCGATCGCCGACGTGCTCGAGATGACGGTGGAGGAGGGGCTCGAGTTCCTGGGCGCCGTGCCCGTCCTGCGCCGCAAGCTCGAGACGCTGCGCGACGTGGGTCTGGGCTATATTCATCTGGGTCAGGCCGCGACAACGCTGTCGGGCGGCGAGGCCCAGCGCGTCAAGCTCGCCACCGAGCTGTCACGTGTCGCGACGGGACGCACGCTGTACGTGCTGGACGAGCCCACGACCGGGCTCCACTTCGAGGACGTCCGGGTGTTGCTCGATGTGCTGCAGGCGCTCGTCGAGCGCGGCAACACGGTCATCGTCATCGAGCATCACTTGGACGTCATCAAGTGTGCGGATCACCTCATCGATCTTGGACCTGAAGGCGGCGACCACGGCGGCACCGTCGTGGCCGCCGGGACCCCTGAGGCGTTGGCGCGCGCGAAGGGGTCGCACACCGGAGCGGCCCTGCGCCAGGTACTCCGTTCATGACGCCCACGAGCCCCGCTTCCGCAGGACCCGTCCGAACGCCGACGCGCACACGCACCATGATGGCCGTGGTGAAAACCTCCGCCGCCCCGGGCGCCGAGATCCGCGAGGTGGCGGTGCCGAGTCCCGGCCCTGGCGAAGTGCTGCTGCGCGTGCTGCGCGCCGGGGTCTGCGGCACCGACCTCCACATCTGGTCCTGGGACCGCTGGTCGCAGGGCCGCATTCGACCTCCGGTGACGCTCGGTCACGAGTTCGTGGGCGAGATCGTCGAGCTCGGTAACGATGTCACGACGCCCGCACTCGGGGATCGCGTCTCGTGCGAGAGCCATATCGTCTGCCACCACTGCATCGCCTGCCGCACGGGCAACGCGCACGTCTGCGAGAACACGCGCATCCTTGGAGTGGACGTGAACGGCGGCTTCGCAGAATACGTCACGGTGCCCGCGGTGAACTGCTGGCGCGTGCCCGCCGGCATCTCGCTCGAGGTGGCCGCCGTGATGGAACCGTGCGGCAACGCCGTGCACACGGCGTTCTCCGGACCGCTCTCCGGCTGCAGCATCGCGGTGACGGGCTGCGGGCCGATCGGCCTGTTCGCGATCGGGGTCGCGCGCGCCGCGGGCGCCGCCCACGTGTTCGCGTCGGACGTCTCGCCCTACCGACTCGAACTCGCGCGCTCGATGCACGCCGACGCAGTCGTGGACGTGAGGAGTGAAAGCCTCGCGGAACGCGTTTCGGAGCTCACGAACGGGCGCATGCTGGACGGCGTGCTCGAGATGAGCGGCCATCCCAGCGCCGTCCGCGACGGGCTCGGCGCGCTGCGCATGGGTGGGCGCATGAGCATGCTCGGCCTGCCCACGGAACCGTTCGAGTTGGACTGGAATCGGCTCGTCATCTTCAAGGGCATCACGGTGCACGGCATCATCGGCCGGCGCATGTACGATACCTGGTTCCAGATGGACCAGCTCCTGAGCTCGGGTCGGCTGGACTTGAGGCCCGCGATCACGCACGTCATGCCGATGGAGCGCTTCGACGAGGCCATCGCCCTGCTGCGTGACGCCAGGGCCGGAAAGGTCGTGCTCGTGCCCTGGGGCCAGACCTCGTGATCAGTCGCACACGCCGGGAAGTCGCCGGTGGCGACGCCGATCGCCGGCGGGTGATGAAGGAGACGTCATGTTCGAATCGATGAAACCGGTGCTCGAAGCCGAGCTGCAGCGCATCCGAGACGCCGGCCTGTGGAAGGGTGAGCGTGTCATCACGTCGCCGCAAGGTCCGGAGGTGACGCTCGCCGACGGTCGGCGGGTGCTCGTGTTCTGCGCGAACAACTACCTCGGGCTCTCGAGCCATCCGACCGTGCTGGCCGCGGCCCACCAGGCGCTCGATTCGCACGGCTTCGGACTCTCATCCGTGCGCTTCATCTGCGGAACCCAGGACCTGCACCGCGAACTCGAAAGGCGCATCGCCGAGTTCGTGGGCGCCGAGGACGCGATCCTCTACGCCGCGTGCTTCGACGCCAACGGCGGCGTGTTCGAGCCGCTGCTCAGCGAAGCGGACGCCGTTATCAGCGACGAGTTGAACCACGCCTCGATCATCGACGGCATCCGACTCTGCAAGGCGAAACGCTGGCGCTACGCGAACAACGACATGACTGACCTCGCACGCTGCCTCGCCGAGGCGGATGCCGCGGGCTGCCCGCAGAAGCTCGTGGTGACGGACGGCGTGTTCAGCATGGAAGGGACGGTGGCGAACCTTAAGGCCATCGTCGAGCTGGCCGAGCGCCATCGCGCGCTGGTCATGGTGGACGAGTGCCATGCGACCGGATTCGTCGGACGCACCGGCCGGGGCACATCCGAACTGCACGGCGTTCGCGGGCGCGTCGACATCATCACCGGAACGCTCGGGAAGGCGCTGGGCGGAGCGCTCGGAGGTTTCACCGCGGCGCGACGCGAGATCGTGGCGCTGCTTCGCCAGCGGTCGCGCCCGTATCTGTTCTCGAACTCGCTGCCCCCGGCGGTGGTGGGGGCGAGTATCGCCGTGTTCGACCTGCTCTCGAACACGACCGAGCTGCGCGACCGCCTCGAGGCGAACACGCGCCGGTTCCGCGAGGGGCTGACGGCGGCCGGCTTCGAATTGAAGCCCGGCGACCATCCGATCGTGCCCATCATGCTCGGCGACGAGCGGCTGGCGCACAATTTGGCCGCGAAACTGCTGGAGAAGGGCATCTACGTGATTGGCTTCTCGTTCCCGGTGGTACCGAAGGGGAAGGCGCGCATCCGCGTGCAGCTCTCCGCCGCGCACACGGCAGAGCACGTGGACCGCGCGGTCCACGCGTTCGCCGAAGCGGGGCGGGAGCTGGGTGTGCTGGGGCGCGCCGCGGTGGGTTGAGCCTTCGCCGAGTGTCCGCGGGGCAAATCGTTCCAGCGCGCCAACTTGACCCTCTTCGCCGCTGCGCGCTAACGTGGCCGCGTTTGTTCCCTTGAGAGGATCCTCCTTGCAGCCCAGCACAGCCGTCAAACGCACTCCGTTCTACGAGTTCCACCGCGCCGCGGGCGGGAAACTCGTGGAGTTCGCCGGCTTCGAGATGCCCGTGCGCTACACCGGCGACGTGCGCGAGCACCTGGCCGTGCGCTCCGCGGCCGGCCTGTTCGACATCTCGCACATGGGGGAGTTCGAGGTGCGAGGGCCTGGCGCCGCGGCCTGGCTGGATCGCATGGTCACGAATCATGTCGAGGCACTCGCCGTCGGTCAGGCGCTCTACTCTCCGATGTGCCGGCCCGACGCGGGCATCGTGGACGACCTGCTCGTCTACCGCTACGCCGACCACCACATGCTGGTCGTGAACGCCGCGAATCTGGCGAAGGACTTCGCCTGGCTCGCCGAGCACGTGCCCGCGGGCGTGACGCTCGAGGATCGCTCGGACGCTACCGCGCTGCTCGCCGTGCAGGGCCCGAAGGCCGCCGACGTGCTTCGCGGCCAAGTTCCCGAACAGGCCCTGGCGCTCGGCTACTATCGCTTCACGACCGGCTCGGTCTACGGCGTGCCGGCCACGATCTCGCGCACGGGTTACACGGGCGAGGACGGCTTCGAGCTCTACTTCGCCCCGGAGCATGCGCCGCAAGTTTGGAACGGACTCATCGAATCCGGCCGGCCGCATGGCCTGGACCTGATCGGGCTCGGAGCGCGCGACACGCTCCGTCTCGAGATGGGTTACATGCTCTACGGCAGCGACATCGACGACACCACGACGCCGCTCGAAGCAGGGCTCGGCTGGACGGTGAAGCTTGCGAAGGGCGACTTCCACGGTCGCGACGTACTCGTGCGGCAGAAGGCCGAGGGGTTGGAGCGCCGGCTCGTGGGCTTCCAGCTGGACGGACGGCGCGTCCCGCGCCACGGCATGACGATCCGCGCCGGCGGCCGGCCGGTGGGGTCGGTGACGAGCGGCACGTTCAGCCCCAGCCTCGCGCGCCCGCTCGGCATGGGCTACGTCGAAACGGCGCTGGCCGCGAACGGCAGCGCGCTCGACATCGAAGCGGGCTCCACCGCGCTCGCCGCGCGCGTGACCGCTCGACCGTTCTACACCCGCGGTACGCATCACTCGTGACCACCATGGAGGTGACGTGAACTTCCCCGAGGACGTCCGATACACGCGAGAACACGAGTGGGCCAGGGAACAGGGGGGCGTGATCACGGTGGGGATCACTGGCTACGCCACCGAGCAGCTCGGTGACGTGGTGTTCGTGGAGCTTCCGGACGTCGGTCGGACGCTCGCGGCCGGCGCGACGTTCGGGGTCGTGGAGGCCGTGAAAACCGTGAGCGATCTCTATGCCCCGATCGCGGGCGAGGTCGTGGAGGTGAACGGCGCGCTCTCGGACGACCCCGCTGCCGTGAACCGCGAGCCCTACGGCGCGGGCTGGATGCTGCGCCTCCGCCCTGCGGACCCGAAGGCGTTCGCGGGACTCCTCTCCAGCGCGGACTACGCCAAGGTCGTGGAGGAGCAGCACGGGTGACGCGGCCCAGGACGCCGGTGCGCGGCAGGTGGGCGGTTCCGGCATGACGACCACCGAGGCCGTTCCCGCGTCCGACCCGCTGACACCCGTGGAGTGGACTTTCGACCCGTGGAGCGAGCGCCCTGGGGCCGCGGGCATCGCCGCGATCGCCGTCCTGGCGATGTGGCTGCTGGTCGCGGGCGCCAGGTTCCCCACACTGCTGGCGCTGGCGCTGGGCGCGTTCGCGGGAGCTCCGCTCCTGCCCGCGGTCATCCCAACCGCCTGTCGCGTCGGGGCCCTGGGGGCCGAGCGGCGCGGCTTGCTCGCGCGCCATCAGCGTGCCTGGCGCGACGTGCGCCGGATCGACGACGTACCCGTCGGCGTGCTGCTGTCCCCGTTCGCCGAACGGAACTGGCTCGACGCTACCCGCGCGCTCACGCTGCCGATGCCGGGCCGAAGCCGCGCCGAGCTGCGCGAGCGCGTGCGCGCGCTGTGGAGAGTCCATGAGCGCGCCTGAGCTCTCGGCCGATGACCGCGAGCTGCTCGAGCGCCTCGCCCGCCGCGTCGCCGAACTCAAGCTCGAAACGCCCGCGCTCCTGACGCTCGAAACCGCACGCCCGCTCTCGGTACTCGCCGGCCAGGCGATGCTGTTCTTCGAGCCGTTCGCCCAGGCGCTGTTCGGTTTCCGCGACTATCGCCGAGTGGCTGCACTCGTCGAGCGACGGGAGGCGTTGGAGGCGCTTGCCGGCATGATCGAGGCCGCGGCCGACGAGCGCGTGCGCGCGGCGAGACGGTCTTGATCCCGGCGCCCGAGTCGATCCGATCGATCCTCGCCACCGACTGCGGCTCCACCACGACCAAGGCGGTGCTGATCGAGCGTGGGGCGGAGGGCTATCGCCTGGTGACGCGCGGCGAGGCGCCGACGACGGTCGAAGCGCCGTTCGAGGACGTCACGCGCGGCGTGTTGAACGCGGTGAAGGAGGTCGAAGAGCTGCGCGGCAGGCGGCTCCTGGACGGCGACCGGATCCTGAGCCCGCAGCAGGGCGATGACGGCGTGGACCTCTACCTGAGCACGTCGAGTGCGGGCGGCGGACTCCAGATGATGGTCTCGGGCCTCGTGCTGCAGATGACCGGCGAGAGCGCGCAGCGCGCGGCGCTGGGGGCAGGCGCCATCGTGATGGACGTGATCGCGTTGAACGACGGCCGCCGCCCGCACGAGAAGATCCGCCGCATGCGGCAGCTGCGGCCGGACATGATCCTGCTCTCGGGCGGCACCGACGGCGGCGACGTGCGCCGCGTCACCGAGATGGCCGAGATCATCGCCGCGGCGAACCCGCGCGCGCGGCTCGGCGCCGGTTACGAGTTGCCTGTCATCTACGCCGGGAACCAAGACGCCGCGCCCATGGTGCGCGACTGCCTCGGGCGGGTCACGGCGCTGAGCGTGGTGCCAAACCTGCGACCGACGCTCGAACGCGAGCACCTGAAACCGGCCCGCGACGCCATTCACGACTTGTTCATGGAACACGTCATGGCGCACGCCCCCGGCTATCGGAAGCTCATGACGTGGTCACCGGTGCCCATCATGCCGACGCCCGGCGCGGTGGGACTCATCATCGAAAAGGTGGCGAAGCGCGACCGCATGGCGGTCGTGGGGGTGGATATCGGCGGCGCCACGACCGACGTGTTCTCGGTGTTCCGCGAGGCCGAAGGGGAGGAGACGGTGTTCAACCGCACGGTCTCCGCGAACCTGGGTATGAGCTATTCGATCTCGAACGTCATGGCGGAAGCTGGCATCGCGAACATCCTCCGCTGGGTGCCGTTCGCCGTGGACGAGGTGGAGCTCCGGAACCGCATCAAGAACAAGATGATTCGGCCCACGACGATCCCGCAGTCGCTCGAGGACCTGGTCATCGAGCAGGCCATCTGTCGCGAGGCGCTGCGGCTGTCGTTCGACCAGCACAAGTCGCTCGCGGTGGGATTGAAGGGCAAGCAGACCGCACGCGACATCTCGGACACGTTCGAGCAGTCCGGCTCCGGGGCGACGCTCGTGAACCTGATGGACCTGGGACTGCTCGTGGGCTCGGGCGGCGTGCTGTCGCACGCGCCACGGCGGGCCCAGGCCATGCTCATGATGATCGACGCGTTCCTGCCCGAGGGCATCACCGAGGTGGCCGTGGACAGCATCTTCATGACGCCGCAGCTCGGCGTGCTCTCCACCGTGCACGAGGAGGCGGCGACCCAGGTGTTCGAACGCGATTGCCTGATCCTGCTCGGGGCTTGCGTGGCGCCGCTCGGGTCGGGGAAGCCGGGCCAGCCCTGCCTGCGGGTCGAGCTGGCGCCGGAATCGGGCACCGTGACGACGCACGAGATGGTGTTCGGTGAACTGCGGCGCCTCGACCTGCCCGCCACGGGCCGAGTCCGTCTCACCATCACGCCCGAGCGCGGGTTCGACGTGGGTGGCGGCAAGGGCCGCGCCGTCACCCGGATCATTCGCGGCGGTGTCGTGGGCGTGGCCGTGGACACGCGCGGCCGCCGGCCGTTCACGCTGCCGAGCGATCCCGCCACGCGCATCTCGCGCCTGCGCCAGTGGAACCGGGCGCTCGACCTTTACGCGCGGGAGGTCTGAGCTTGGGACACGCCTACACTCCCGGCCTGCGCGTCGCCCCCGACACCACGGTGCGTCGCGAGCGACGGCTGCCGCTCAGGGGCGAGGTGGTCGTGTCCGCCGGCGAAGCGGTGGGCCCCGATTCGGTTGTGGCGCGCGCGGTCCTTCCCGGGAACGTCCAGACCGTGAACCTCGCTGCGCGGCTCGGCGTGGATCCCGTGCGCGTTGGGGATCTGCTCACGCGCCCGATCGGAAGCGCGGTCCGAAAGGGCGAAGTCGTGGCCGCGTCCAGAGCGCTGTTCGGGCTCATGCGCAACCATGCTGAGGCCCCCGCGGATGGCACGCTCGAGTCGGTTTCCTCGGTGACGGGGCAGCTGCTGCTGCGCGAGAGTCCGATCCCGGTCGAGGTCAACGCCTACGTGAGCGGACGGGTCGCCGAAGTGATGCCGGACGAGGGTGTGGTCGTGGAATCGCGTGGCGCCCTGATCCAGGGGATCTTTGGCGTGGGCGGTGAGACGTTCGGACGGGTCGCCGTGGCGACGACGCGTCCGGACGAGCCGCTCGAAGAGCTTCACCTGCGCGCGGAGCATCGCGGCGCAGTGATCGTGGGCGGAAGCCACGTCTCCCACGCCACGGTCCTACGCGCGCGCGAGTTGGGCGTGGCGGCGATCATCGTGGGCGGGTTCGACGACCACGACCTGCGCGAGCTGCTCGGGCGCGACCTGGGTGTGGCGATCACCGGCCAGGAGGAGCTGGGCCTGACGCTCGTGCTCACGGAAGGGTTCGGCCGCATCGCCATGGCGGGGCGCACATGGGAACTGCTGGGTACCCGCGCGGGCCACGTCGCCTCCGTGAGCGGCGCCACCCAGATCCGAGCCGGAGTCATGCGCCCGGAACTGTTCGTGCCGCACGCCACCTCCGGCGCGGAGCGCGGCGGGGAGGACCAGGGCGGTTCGCTCGAGCTGGGCAGCGCGGTGCGCGTGATCCGGGAGCCGTGGTTCGGCCGGCTGGGGCGCGTCGTGGAGCTGCCCGCGGAGCTCAGAGCACTCGAGACGGAGGCGCTCGTTCGCGTGCTGGTGGTGGAGTTCGGTGACGATGCCACGCGCGCGACGGTGCCACGCGCGAACGTCGAGCGCCTCGCGGGCTAGGCTCTGTCTGAGATCTCCCCGCGTCCGCGCGGAGTTCTCAGACAGAGCCCAGCCCGAGCCGCGGGGGGCGCCCGTCGATTCTTCGTTGACGTGGTGGGTCGCGGCCGCTAGCGTGCCCCGCCGAACCGGATTCGCGGCTGTCCAGGGAGGACCGTTGGAGAACCCGACCCGTAGGCTGCGCGCCCTCGTGCGCGCGATCCTGGTGGTGATGGCGTGCGTGGGCCCCGTCCGCACGTCGGCCGCTGATTCGGCGATCCCGCTGCCACCCGCGCCGGCCCCGCCCGCGGGGCTCACCTACGAGGACCTCCCGAACGACGCGGGCAACGGCATCAAGCTCTCCTGGCGCAAGTCTCCCGATGACTCCGTGGGTCTGGGCCGCGTCACCGGGTACCTCCTGGAGCGCGGCACCTCGCCCGTGGGTCCCTGGGAGCAAGTGGACTCGCTGGCCTTGGGGACGACCGAGCGTGTGGATCAGGCGATACGCCGGAACACGCCCTACTTCTACCGCGTCACCGCGTTCGGGCCGGGCGGCTCCACGCCGGCGCTCGCGAACGCCGGGCCCGCGATCGCGCGTGAATCGTGGTTCAACTCCACGCGAGCCAGTGTGCTCACGTTCCTCGCCACGTTCTTCCTGCTCGTGCTCTATTTCATGTCCGCCGCACAGTCCGGCCGCAAGCCGTTCGTGCGCCGGCTCGCGGGCATCGACGCCATCGAGGAGGCCATCGGGCGCGCCACCGAGATGGGTCGGCCGGTGCTGTACGTACCCGGCATCCAGGACATCGACGAGATCCAGACCGTCGCCGGCCTCGTGATCCTGGAAAGCGTCGCGCGGCTCACGGCGAAGTACGAGACGCCGATCCGCGTTCCGGTGGCGTACCCGATCCCGTTCACGATCGCGCAGGAGATGGTGAAGAGCGGCTACCTGAACGCCGGCCGGCCAGAGGCTTACGACCCGGACAGCGTCACGTTCGTCTCACCCGAACAGTTCGCCTACGTGGCGAAGATCAGCGGCATCATGCTGCGCGATCGGCCTGCGGCGCACATCTTCATGGGTGCCTTCTTCGCGGAGTCGCTGCTGCTCGCCGAGACCGGGTTCTCCACCGGCGCCATCCAGGTGGCCGGCACGGCGAATGTTCACCAGTTGGCGTTTTTCGTCGTGGCCTGCGACTACACGCTCATCGGGGAGGAACTGTTTGCCGCGAGTGCCTACCTGTCGGGCGAGCCGCGACTGGTCGGCGGACTGAAGGGCGCCGACGTGCTCAAGCTGCTCATCATCGTGACGATCCTCTTGGGCTGCGTGCTCGAGACGATGGGCATCCACGGTCTCACGACGTGGATGCAGACCCAATAGGGGCCGGCATGAAGCGAGAACTCCCACTTCTCATCACGGCGGTGATCGGGCTGTTCATGATCCTGTCGTTCTTCGTGCCGCACCACGCGGTGAGCGTGCCCGCGGATTTCCTGCAGCAGTGCGCGGTCATCGTCGTGGCTTTCGGGTACGTACTGGGTGGCGCGAACGCACTGCGCGTGAACCTCCTTTCCATTGCGAAGCGGCAGCCGGACTGGGCCTACAAACTCGTGCTGGTGGTCTCGCTCGTCGCCACGGTGGTGATTGGCGTGATCGAGGGCCGTCGCTGGCAGGAGACGGACTCGGTGTCGATGTTCCTCTACAACCAGCTCTACTCGCCGATGCAGGCCACGATGTTCTCGCTGCTCGCGTTCTTCATCGCGTCGGCGGCGTTTCGCGCGTTCCGCATCCGCACCGTGGAAGCGGGTCTGCTGGCCGTGGCGGCGCTCATCGTCATGCTGGGCCGCGTCCCGGTCGGGAACGAGATGACCTCGTGGCTCCCGGAGGGACTTCGCATGGGGCCCGTGCAGGAGTGGATCATGAACGTGCCCCAGAACGCCGCGAAGCGCGCGATCCTGATGGGCGCGGCGCTCGGCGTCATGGCCACGGGCCTGCGCATCATCCTTGGAATCGAACGCTCGTACCTGGGCGGGGGGGACTAGATGAGGGCGGGCGCAGGACAGAGGGGCGCCAGGCGTAGCGGCTTGCGGAGTCGGGGCGCCCCGCGCTTCGTCCCCAGACGGGGAGGAGCAGCGTGAGACTCACCGCGCTCGAGAAGCTCGACCGTCGCTGGCTGTTCCTCATCGTTGCGTTGCTCGTGCTGGGGCCGATGCTCCGCCCCATCGGCCTGCCGCTCGTGCCGTCTCGGCCCGTACGCATGTTCCACGACGCCATCGCGGCCATCCCTGACGGTTCGATCGTGCTCATGTCGTGCGACTACGACCCCGGTGGCAAGCCCGAGATGGTTCCCATGACCAAGACGGCGCTGCGCCAGCTCTGGGACAAGCGCTGTCGGGTCGTCATCACCTGCCTGTGGACGGGAGGCTCCGGCCTCGTGGATGAGACGGTGGAGGCAGTGGCGGCGGAGCGCCGCGCCCAGGGCAAGCCGGTCGTCTATGGCGTGGACTACGTGGACCTGGGCTACAAGGCCGGCTACGAGGCGGTGATGGTGCTGATGGGCAAGGGCATCCACAACGCGTTCCCGCAGGACCACCACGCGAATCCCACGTCGAGCCTGCCGCTCATGAAGGACGTCCGGGACTATTCGAGTTTCGTGATGCTCGTGAACATCTCGGCGGGCTACCCGGGCACCAAGGAGTGGGTGCAGCAGGTGAACTCGCGCTTCCATCTCCCGATGGTGTCCGGATGCACCGCGGTGAGCGCGCCGGAGTATTACCCCTACCTGCAGGCCGGGCAGCTCCGCGGGCTCCTGGGCGGCATGGCGGGCGCGGCGGAGTACGAGAAGCTGCGCGGCGAGAAGGGACTCGCCACGAAGGGCATGGACGCGCAGTCGCTTGCGCATGTGTTCGTGGCGCTGTGCATCGTCATGGGCAACGTCGTCCAGTGGAGCAAGCGCGGTGGGGGTGGCGCATGAACGTGAGCCATGACTTCGGCGTCTGGGTGGCGGCGCTCCTCACGCTGTTCATCTTCTCGTTCCTCTACAAGGACAATCCGCTCTACAAGTTCGCCGAGCACCTGTTCGTGGGCGTCTCCGCGGGCTACTACATCGTGCTCAACATCTGGACTGTCGTCGTGCCGAACCTGTGGGATCCGCTCTACCGCACGTTCACGGGGCACGACCCGGTCACGAACGCGATCGTGAACGAGGTGGGCGGACCGTTCAACGCTTCGATCGGGGATTATCGGGGCTGGTTCCTGATCCCCGGACTGCTCGGCGTGCTCCTGTTCAGCCGCATGGTGAGCCGCATCGAATGGCTCTCACGCTGGGCGCTTGCCGTGATCATCGGGGTCTACGCGGGCCTCAAGACGACGGGATTCGCGCAGGGCGACCTGGTGGCACAGGCTCAGGCCAGCCTCCAGCCGCTGTGGTCGTCGGACGTGTGGACGGGCGTGAACGCGATCCTGTTCACGATCGGGCTCCTGGCTTCACTCCTCTACTTCTTCTACAGCCGTGAGCACAAGGGCGCGCTCGGCGTGGCGGCTCGCACCGGCATCGTGTTCCTGATGGTGAGCTTCGGCGCCGGCTACGGCTATACCGTGATGTCGCGCCTGTCGCTGCTCATCGGACGCTTCCAGTTCCTGCTCGAGGACTGGCTCGGAATGAAGTGATGCTCCAGCGCGCGGCGCCTGGCCGACCAGGCGCGGTTTCCGCCGCGCCTCCGCTCCTGTGGCTCGACGACCCGAGAGATGTCAGCGCGAACATGGCGCGCGACGCCGAGCTGCTCGAGCGGGCGATTCACGGCCGGCTGCCGGGCACGGTGCTCAGGCTCTACACGTTCGCACCGCCGGGGATCACGCTCGGCCGCGCACAGGATCCGGAGCGCGAGCTGGACTTGGCGGCGCTCGCGCGGGACGGCGTGCGGTGGGCGGTGCGGCCCACCGGCGGCCGCGCCATCTGGCACGACCAGGAGTGGACGTTCGCACTTGCCACTCGGCTTGGCGTGGATGGCTGGGCGGAGACGCCCGGGGCCGCGTACGAGCGTACCGCCCGGCTCCTCGTGGCGGCGCTTCAGGCGCTCGGCGTCCATGCCTCCCTGGCGCCGGGAACACCTCGAGGACCCGGCGCGCCGCGGGCGGCAGAGGGTGCCGCGCCGCCATGCTTCGCGTCGAGCGCTCGCTTCGAGCTCGTGCT
>JAHFBW010000212.1 GCA_023249845.1 Candidatus Eiseniibacteriota bacterium | reverse complement strand
AGCCCTCCGATCGTCCGAGTCGCCGCTATCGTACGCTGTCCCAGCGACTGACCCGCGCCCGCTGAACTGACGCCCGCACGCACGACGCCCGGAGAGAGAGCTCATGTCTGATGACCCGCACATCGCCCGCACACCCGAACCACCCTACTGGGTGGTCATGTTCACGAGCCGACGCACCGACCGGGACGAAGATGGCTACGCGCGCATGGCCGAGGCCATGGCGGCATTGGCGCCGAAGCAGCCGGGCTACCTGGGCATCGAGAGCGTTCGTGACACCGAGGGACTCGGGATCACGCTCTCCTACTGGGCCAGTGAGCAAGCGATCCACGACTGGAAGCGTGTCGCGGCGCACGCCGAAGCGCAGCGGCTCGGCCACGCGCGCTGGTATCGTGACTTCGTGACGCGCGTGGCGAAGGTCGAACGCGCGTACACGAAGGAGACAAGCGAGCGCGCGGGACTGTGAACTCGATCGCCGACGGGACGGTGACGAACATTTGACTTGACGGGCGAGCGACGGCAGTCGCTCGCGGGCCGAGAGTTCCAGCACGCGCCTACTCTGCCGCGCCAAGGATCGACCGGGCTGGGCGCGCGTCATGCGGTGCGACAGGAGTTCGCGACGCCACGCGCGATGGGCTGCACGAGGCTCCACGAGCGTCGGGAATGGACATGAGAGGATTCATTCCGCCCCGAGCCGAACCCGCCCCCGCGGAGTCACGCCCGTGAACCTGGACCTCTCCCGCCGTCGCGATGGAGAACTCCTGCGCGAGTTTCATGGACTGGTCGAGAAGGATCGTGCGAGCACTTCGGAGATGCTTGCGTACATAGGAGAGATCCAAGCCCGCAAGCTCTTCGTAGCCGCCGGGTACTCGTCCATGTACAAGTATTGCGTGCGGCACCTGCACATGTCGCAGGACATGGCGTACAAGCGCACCCGCGCGGCTCGCCTGGCCCGACGCTTCCCGGTCATCCTCGACATGATTGCGGACGGCCGGCTGCATTTGAGCGGACTCGTCCTGCTGGCGCCCCGGTACATGGAACAAGACTTCCCCAAGCTGCTGGAGGCCTCGTCCCACAAGACGCGGGCTGAGATGGAGACAATGTTGGCGTATCGATTCCCTCAACCCGACGCGCCGACCATGATTCTGCCGCTCGTCGCGTCAGCACCTTGCCAGAAACTGGCCCCGGGGCCAGTTGTCATCCTTTCGGGAGCCGACGAAAGCGCGCCGGCACCGTGTGCGCATCCAGAAAGTGAGTCGGAGCCGGCGGTACTGCCGGTGGCGGTAATGTCGCCCGAACTGCGGCCGCGGCTTGCGCCGGTCGCGCCCCAGCGTTTCGCGCTTCAGGTCACGCTGGCACAGGCGACGCATGACAAGCTCCGTCGCGCGCAAGACCTACTCGGGCACAAGGTACTGGCCGGAGACCTCGCCCGGGTGCTCGATCTCGCGTTCGATGCGCTGTTGCGGCAGCTCGAGCGGGACAAGTTCGCGGCCACCGAGAAGCCGCGGACGACGAAGGCGCGTGACACTGCGGGCAAGCGCCATGTCCCCGCGAAGGTGCAGCGCGCCGTGTGGGAGCGTGACGGCTGCCAGTGCACATTTGTGAGCGAGTCAGGGCATCGCTGTGACGAGCGTCGCGACCTTGAGCTGGATCATGTCGTCCCGTTCGCGCGAGGCGGAGAGGCGACCGTTGCCGGACTGCGCCTGAGATGTCGGCCGCACAATCAGCTCGAAGCCGAGCGCATGTTCGGAGCCGGTTTCATGGCGCGCAAGCGTGGGAAGTCGCGAGACCATTCGACTGCGATAGACTCGAGAACAGGCTGAGCTGGCGCCACTGAGTGTGGCCGCTGCGACGGCAACTTACGTCTCTCCGTGCACCCCGGACCGGCCCCGCGTCCGCCACGCCGCGAGCAGCTCGGCCTCTCGCTCGGGCTTGAGCGCCGGTGACGGCGGGCGCGTGTCGGAGGCCAGCCCGCGCTCCCACGCGAGTGTGTCGCGCGCCGTCTCTTCGAGCGGCCGGAACTTGAGCTCCTCGTCGAGCGCTCGGGCGATGCTGACGGTGTCCAGCGCCTGGTCGGCCGCGGGGAGCCACAGCGGCAGCTCGAGCCAGGGTTGGACGTTTTGCAACTTCAAGAATTCCTCGTCCACCCAGACCAGTCTTGCGCTCCCTCCCACCGCCCTCGCGATCCGGTCGAGCGTCTCGCCCAGCGTGATCGACTCCGCCGGCCCGGTCGCGTGGAACGTGCCCGTGACGTCGCGTTCGAGGAGCGCCACCATCCACGCTGAGAGGTCGCGCGCATCGATGTACTGCGTCGGCGCGTCCGGCGAGCCCGGCGCCAGCACTTCGCCACCGCGAGCGAGCCGGCGCGGCCAGTACGGGAACCGGTCCGTCGTGTCGTTCGGGCCGACGATCAAGCCGGGGCGAACGATCAGCGCGCGATCGCCGAACGCCTCGCGCAGGCGGTCCTCGCACAGCGCCTTCAAGCCGCCGTAGGTCTCGTCGGTGATCTCCTCGACTTCAGGATCCGCGAGTTTCGCGACCGGCGCCGATTCGTCCATGCCGTGAACAATGGGCTCGGCATAGACCGAGATGCTGGAGACGAACAGGTACCTCTTGACGGCCCCCGCCAGCGCGCGGGCCGACGCCGCGACGACTCGCGGGAAGAAACCTGACGGGTCCACGACCGCGTCCCATTCGCGCCCGGCCAGCGCGCCGAGTCCGCCGTCCCGATCACCCAGGATGCGCTCGACCCCCACGTGGAGCTCAGGGTTCGTCCGCCCGCGATTGAACAGCGTCAGCTCGTGCCCTCGCGCCCGCGCAGCGTCCGCGAACGCCCGGCCGAGGAATCGTCCGCCGCCCAGCACCAGGATGCGCACTCGGTGTGCCTTTCAAACGCGAAGGGCGCCGCTCGCGCGACGCCCCTTGTCATACGATTCGCGAACGAGTTCGCTCAGACGCTCTTCGCCAGCAGCTTCGCGCGGTCGGTCTTCTCCCACGCGAAATCGCTGCGTCCGAAGTGGCCGTAGGTCGCGGTCTTCCGGTAGATCGGCCGGCGCAGCTTGAGCGTGTCGATGATGGCGCGCGGCTTCAGGTCGAAGTGCTTGCGCACGAGCGACGTCAGCCGGTCGTCACTGACCTTGCCGGTTCCGAACGTGTCCACCATGACGCTCACTGGCTCGGCCACGCCGATGGCGTACGCCACCTGCACTTCGCAGCGCTCGCAGAGTCCCGCCGCGACGAGGTTCTTGGCCACCCAGCGCGCGGCGTAGCATGCCGATCGGTCCACCTTGCTCGGGTCCTTGCCCGAGAACGCGCCGCCGCCGTGGCGTCCCATGCCGCCGTACGTGTCCACGATGATCTTGCGCCCGGTGAGTCCGCAGTCGCCCATGGGTCCGCCGATGACGAAGTTCCCGGTCGGGTTCACGTGCACCTTGACCGGCTTGCCCTTCAAGAGCCGCTTCGGCAGCAACGGCATGATGACGTGCTTCACCATGTCGGCCTTGATGCGCTTCTGGCTCACGTGGTCGGCGTGCTGCGTGCTCACCACGACGGTGTCGATACGTGAAGGCCTGCCGCCCTCGTATTCCACCGTCACCTGCGTCTTGCCGTCGGGGCGCAGGTAGTCCACGATTCCGCTCTTCCGCGCCTTCGACAGGCGCATCGCGAGCTTGTGCGCGAGCATGATGGGCAGCGGCATGAGTTCGGGCGTCTCGCTGCAGGCGAAGCCGAACATCAGCCCCTGGTCGCCGGCGCCACCGGTGTTGACGCCCATCGCGATGTCGGGCGACTGCTGGTCGATGGTCGTGGTCACCGCGCAGGTGTGACAGTCGAACCCGTAGGCCGCGTCGTCGTAGCCGATGCTGCGGATGACCTCGCGCACGAGCTTCGGAATCTCGACGTAGGCCTTGGTCGTGATTTCGCCCGCCACCACCGCGAGGCCGGTGGTCACCAGCGTCTCGCAGGCCACGCGGCTCGCGCGGTCCTGCGCGAGCATGGCGTCCAATACAGCGTCGGAGATCTGGTCGGCGATCTTGTCGGGGTGGCCTTCGGTGACGGACTCCGACGTGAACAAGTGGCGCGAGGCCATGGCTTCTCCTGGGCTTGGGGCGGCGCGGAGCGGCTGCATCCGGCACGCCGGGTGGCCGCTAACGGACGCTCTTGCGCTCCGCCAGTCGGCGTTTGAACTGATCGATGCTCGCGATGTCGGTGGGGTCCACCCCGCCGAGCAGCGCCATGTGGAGACTCAGGGAATCGCCGAACTGCACCAGGGAGGCGAGCCTCGCCAGCCGGCTCTCGCCCTGGCCGCGGATCTCGTGCACGGCCGCACCCTGGCGAGCCGCGAACTCCGCGACGAGGTCCAGTCGCGCCGACACCTCGGCCGGATCCTCGAGATCCCGCAGCAGCAACAGCCCGATCGCCCGCGTGGCTGGTCGCTGGACCTGCCAGCCCACGATCTCGTTGTGATTGTGTTCGGGCACCACTGCGGAATGGGCGAATACCTTAGCATTTTCGTTGAGCTGCTGTCGCCAGCGCGTCACGACCGCGGCCACCGCCCCTGGCCCCGAGCAGAGCTGGAGCGTACGCCCGTGAAGCGCGCGGGCCAGGCGCTTGGCCGGGTTCGTGGCCTCCGGCACCGCCATACCCAGTTCGCGCCGGCGATCACGCAGGAGGGCCACCGCCTCGCGCCAGGCCGGTCGCGGGTCGTCGGCCCAGCCGAGGTCGGCGAGCAGCAGCGTGAGCGGCACCCAGCCGTGGAACAGCGCCGCGCGCGGCGGCATGCCGCCCGGCAGCCGATGGAGCGGCCAGCTGTGCGCACGCGCGCGCTCGGCGAGCGCGCCGCCCGAGGCCAGCGCCATGCACGAGGCGCCGCGCCCCGCCGCCTGGTCCGCGAGCGCCAGCGTCTCCTCCGTGTTGCCCGAGTTGCTGGAGAGCACAACGAGCGCGTCACGGCCCACGCAGGCCGGCCAGCGGTAGTCGCGCACCACGAGGAACGGTCGCGGGCAGCGGTCCGCCGCCGCCGCGGTCAGCTCCGCCGCGATCGCAGAGCCGCCCATGCCACCCACCGCAAGCAGGGCGGGCTCCCGAACGGGAGCGCGCCAGGGTTCGAACTCATTGCGCTCGAGCGCCTGTTCGATGTGATCCGGCAGCGCCTCGATCAGGGCCGCCATGCCGGCCCGGTCGCGTTCGCCGAACGGCGGCTCGAGCGAGGGTAGCCCGCTCATGCGTCTCGGCGCGCCGTCGCGCCGGGCTCGGGCGAGTGGACGACGATCGCGCCACCGTTCGCGGTCTCGCGATCGAGCGCCAGGTAGCTCGGCATGAGCGCATCGAAGCGCTCGCGCACGAGTGCCCGCACGGGGGCGGCGGATGCGCAGGCGAGTGCCGCCTCGGCCACCTCCCTCGCGGCGTCGGCGCGGATCGAGCGGATCGCCGCCTTCACCCGCGGCAGGTCGTAGCACGACACCGACAGTTCGTCGACGCCGAGCCCCACGAGCAGCGCCGCAGTGTGCGGATCGCCGGCCATCTCGCCGCACACGCCCACCCAGCGGCCGGCGGCGTGCGCGCACTGAACGGTGTGCCGGATGCTGCGCAGCACCGAGGGATCGAGCGGTTCGTAAAGGTGCGCCAGGCGCTCGTTGTCGCGGTCCATGGCGAGCGTGTACTGGATCAGGTCGTTGCTCCCGATCGAGAAGAACTCGGCGTGCTTCGCGAGCGCGTCCGCCATCCACACCGCGCTCGGCGTCTCGATCATGATGCCCGTCTCGACGTGGGGATCGTGCGGCACGCCGTCCCGAGCGAGGTCGGCGAGCACCTCGTCGCGCAGCTCGAGGGTGCGCAGCAGCTCCTCGACGCTCGAGACCATCGGGAACATGAGCCGCACCTTGCCATGCGCCGACGCACGGTAGATCGCGCGCATCTGCGTGCGGAACATCTCGGGGCTCGCGAGCGCCAAGCGGATGCCACGCAGCCCCAGGAACGGGTTCGTCTCGTGCGTGACCCCAAGGTACGACGCCACCTTGTCACCACCCAGGTCCATGCTGCGGAAGATCACGGGCCGGCCGGCCATGTGCTCGGTGACACCGCGATAGGCCTCGTACTGCTCCTCCTCGGACGGCAGGTCCACGCGATTCAGGTAGAAGAACTCCGTGCGGAAGAGCCCGATGCCGTCGGCGCCGGCCTCGAGCGCCTGCGGCGCGTCGGTCGGCAGCTCGAGATTGGC
>JAHFBW010000211.1 GCA_023249845.1 Candidatus Eiseniibacteriota bacterium | reverse complement strand
GCTCGGTGGGCGCGTCGGGCGACTTGGCGCCGCTCGCGCACCTGGCCTGCGTGCTCGTGGGCGAGGGCGAAGCGTGGCTCGGCGAGCAGCGCATGCCTGCAGCGCTGGCGCTGCGTGGCGCGGGCCTCCAGCCGCTCACGCTCGAGGCCAAGGAGGGGCTCGCACTCATCAACGGAACGCAGTTCTCGACGGCGTACGCAGCGCTGGCGTGCGCCGACGCCGAGCGCGTGTGGGAGGCGGCGATCGGCGCCGCGGCGCTCACGATCGAAGTGCTGCTCGGCTCGTTCGAGCCGGCGCGCGAGGACGTGCAGGCGCTCAGGCCCTACCGCGGCGCGCAGGAGGCCGCGCGGCGCCTGCGCGAGTACTCACGTGGCAGCGCGCTCGTGGCCTCGCATCGCGAATGCGACCGCGTCCAGGACGCCTACAGCCTGCGTTGCGTGCCGAGCGTGATGGGGGCGTCGTGGGACGCCATCCTGCACGTCGAGCAACAGCTCGAGGTGGAGCTGAACTCGGTGAACGACAACCCGCTCGTCTTCCCGGAGCCGGGAGAGACGGTGTCCGCAGGCCTGTTCCATGCGCAGCCCGTTGCACTCGCGTCCGACTACCTGAAGATCGCCGTCGCCGAGGTGGCGTCGATCTCCGAGCGGCGCATCGACCGGCTCCTGGACGGGCGCACCTCGGGACTGCCCGACGCGCTCGCCGGCGCGCCGGGTCTCGAGTCCGGCTACATGCTCGCGCAATATACGGCCGCAGCACTGGTCTCGGAGAACAAGACACTCGCGCACCCGGCGAGCGTCGACTCCATACCGACCGGCGCCGGCCAGGAGGATCACGTCAGCATGGCGCCGATCGCAGCGCGGCACGCGCGCGCGATCACCGACCACGCTGCGCGCGTCGTGGCGTTGGAACTCCTCTGTGGCTGCCGGGCGCTGGAATTGCGCCGGCCGCTCAAGGCGGGTGAGGGGAGCGAGATGATCTACGGCGCCGTGCGCCGCATCGTGTCCGCCCCGGAAGGGGATCGGCCGCTCCACGGCCCGTGCGAGGAACTCGCACGCTGGGTGTTGAGCGCCGGCCCGCAGAAGCTCGCCGAGGAGGTGCTGTCCACGTGAACCCGGTCGTCTCGGCCCGCGTGGTGCGCGCTGCGCGCGGCCGCGAGTTGTCGTGCAAGGGCTGGGTGCAGGAGGCGGCGCTCCGCATGCTCATGAACAACCTGGATCCCGAGGTCGCCGAGCGCCCCGAGGACCTGGTGGTCTACGGCGGCACCGGCAAAGCGGCACGTGACTGGCCATCGTTCGATCGGATCGTCGCCGCGCTGCGCGCGCTCGAGTCCGACGAGACGCTGCTCGTGCAGAGCGGCAAGCCCGTGGGCGTGTTCCGCACGCACGCTGACGCGCCGCGCGTGCTCATCGCGAACTCGAACCTGGTGCCGGCCTGGGGCACGTGGGAGCACTTCTGGGAGCTGGAGAGGAAGGGCTTGATCATGTACGGGCAGATGACCGCGGGCTCGTGGATCTACATCGGCTCGCAGGGCATCGTGCAGGGCACGTTCGAGACCTTCGCGGAGTGCGCCGAACGTCACTTCGGCGGCTCGCTTTCGGGGCGGCTCGTCCTGACCGCGGGGCTCGGCGGCATGGGCGGCGCTCAGCCGCTCGCGGCCACGATGAACGGCGCCGTCTGTCTCGCCGTCGAAGTGGATGCCGCACGCGCCGAGCGTCGCGTCGCGAGCGGCTACTGCGACCGCGTCACCCGCTCGCTCGACGAGGCGCTGGCGTGGTGCCGCGAGGCGCTCGCCGCGAAGCGCCCGCTCTCCGTGGGCCTGGTCGCGAACGCCGCTGACGCGATGCCCGAGCTGTTGAAGCGCGGCGTCGTGCCCGATGTGGCCACGGACCAGACCAGCGCGCATGATCCGCTGCATGGCTACGTGCCGGCCGGCATGAGCCTGGAGCAGGTGGCCGAGGCACGCCGCACCCGGCCCGACGACGTCGTGCGCGCGGCTCGTGAGTCCATGGCGAACCATGTCCGCGCGCTGCTCGGCATGCGGGACCGGGGCACGGTGCTGTTCGACTACGGCAACAACCTGCGTGGCGAGGCGGAACGCGGCGGACTACCGCACGATCAGGCGTTCTCGTATCCCGGGTTCGTGCCCGAGTACATCCGGCCGCTGTTCTGCGTCGGGAAGGGTCCGTTCCGCTGGGCGGCGCTGTCGGGCGATCCCGACGACATCCGTGTCACCGACGAGGCCGCGCTCGCGGAGTTCCCCGACGACACGCGGCTCCACCGCTGGATCCCACTCGCCCAGAGGCACGTCCGCTTCCAGGGCCTGCCCGCGCGCATCTGCTGGCTCGGCTATGGCGAACGGCACCGGCTCGGCCTGCGTTTCAACCGGCTCGTGCGCGAGGGTCTCGTCAAGGCGCCCATCGTCATCGGCCGCGATCACCTGGACGCGGGCTCCGTGGCCTCGCCGTGGCGCGAGACCGAGGCGATGCGCGACGGCAGCGATGCCGTGGCGGACTGGCCGCTCCTGAACGCGCTCTTGAACGCCGCCTCGGGGGCGTCGTGGGTGTCGCTCCATCACGGCGGTGGCGTCGGCATCGGCAACTCGATCCACGCCGGCATGGTCATCGTGTGCGACGGCAGCGCGGAGGCGGACAAGCGGCTCGAGCGCGTGCTCACGAACGATCCCGGCACCGGCGTCATGCGGCACGCCGACGCCGGCTACGAGCAGGCCATCGCACATGCCCGCCGCACCGGCCTGAAACTGCCCGGCGTGACGTCGTAGCGGATGAGCTACTGGCCCGCGCACGATCCGTCGAGCAAGCCGGTCGCCGGGCGCACCGCGTACCTGATCCTCCACAACACGTCCGAGGTGGTGACGCCCGACGCGGAAGGGCGTGAGATCCTGCGATTCCCGAAGGGCGCGATCGTGTTCCGCGAGGGGCGCGTGCTCGAGGTGGGGCCCGCCGCGGACCTGTTCCGTCACCATCCCGACGCGCGACCGCTCAATGCGAACGGCAAGCTCGTGACGCCCGGGCTGGTGGATTGCCACACGCACATGTTGTTCGGCGGCCATCGCGCGCAGGAGTTCCAACTCAAGCTCGCCGGCGCCAGCTACGCCGAGATCGCGGCCAAGGGCGGCGGCATCCGCTCCACGGTACGTTCCACCGCGGCGGTCAAGGACGAGCTACTGGAGAAGTCGCTCGCGAACCGCCTCGAACGCTGGCGCGCGAACGGCTGCACGACGGTGGAGGTGAAGAGCGGCTATGGGCTCACTTCGGCGCGCGAGGTGCGTCTCTTGGAACTCATGTCCGGCGCCGCCATCCGCGTGCCGGTGCGCGTCCACCGCACCGCGCTCGTGCTGCACGCGCTGCCCGAGGAGTTCGCCGACCGGCGAGCGGAGTTCGTGACCGAAGTGCGCGACGTGCTCCTGGGTGAGATCCATCGCCGCGGCATGGCGAGCGCGGTGGACGTGTTCTGCGATCCCGTCGGGTTCACGGTGGAGGAGTGCCGCGGCGTGCTCGAGCGTGCCCAGGAACTGGGATTCCCGATCAAGCTCCACGCCGAGCAGACCGCGCGCGCGGGTGGCGCGCTGCTTGCCGCCGAACTCGGGGCGCGCAGCGTGGACCACCTGGAATGCGCGATCGACGAGGACTGGGTGGCGCTCGCGGCCGCGGGCACGGTCGGCGTGCTCCTGCCCGCCGCGGCGCTCACGCTGCGACAGCGACTGCCTGACGCTGCGGCGATCCGCGCCACGGGCGCGCGCGTCGCCATCGCCACTGACTTCAATCCCGGCACGGCTCCGGCGCAGTCGCTCATGGAGTGCGCCGCGCTCGCCGGGCGACTGTGCGGCTTCACCGCGAACGAGCTGCTGCTCGCCGTGACGTGGAACGCGGCGCGCGCGCTCGGCGCCGAGCATGAGGTGGGCCACCTGAACCCGGGCGCGTGGGGCGACGCGGTGCAGTGGGAGTGCGAGGCGCTCGAGGAGCTGCCCTACTGGATGCCCGCCGTGCGCCCCGACACCGTGTTCATGCGCGGCGCCGATCTGGCGCTGCCCGCCGTGGAACGAAGGGTGTGGCCGTGACGCCGTGGGCGCAGGCCGACGCGCGTGGCGCTGGCGCGCGATTTGGTAGCATGCCCGCTTCGCGCTCGATCCCCTAGCACGCTCCTGGCAGCGAGACCCGCGAGGACCTCATGCCCCGCCTCGTCGAATGTGTGCCCAACGTCTCCGAGGGCCGCCGCCCGGAGGTGATCGAGCAATTGCTCGAGACCATCGTCTCGGTGCCCGGCGCGATCCTGCTGGACAGCGAGAGCGACGCCGACCATCACCGCTCGGTGCTCACGTTCGGCGGCGAGCCCGAGCCGGTCATGGAAGCGGCGTTCCGACTGGTGCGCCGCGCTTCCGAGCTGATCGACCTCAATGCACACCGGGGCGAGCACCCACGCATGGGGGCCACCGACGTGGTGCCGTTCGTGCCGGTGGAGGGCATGACGCTCGAGGACTGCGCCGAACTCGCGCGGTTGACCGGCCGGCGGATCGGGGAGGAGCTGGGGATCCCCGTGTTCCTCTACGAAGCGGCCGCGACGCGGCCGTCGCGCGTGAGCCTCGCTGACGTGCGGCGCGGCGAGTTCGAGGGGCTGCGCGAGGCCTTGGGGCGCGACGAGTCGCACCGGCCGGATTTCGGGCCGGAGCGGATCCACGCCACCGCGGGGGCGACCGCCGTGGGCGCGCGCCGCGTGCTCGTGGCGTTCAACGCCAACTTGAACACCGGAGACGTGCGCGTCGCGAAGGCCGCCGCCGCCGCGATCCGCGAGCAGAGCGGGGGCCTGAAGAACGTGCGCGCGCTGGGATTCAGCATCGAGAACGGGCGCCGCGCGCAGGTGAGCATGAACCTGGTGAACGTCGACGCGACGCCGATCCACCGTGTGCTCGCGTTGATCCGCGATGAAGCTGCGCGCCACGGCGCGAGCATCAGCGGCTGCGAGGTGGTGGGTTTGGTGCCGGAATCCGCGCTGCTCACCGCGGCCGAGCACGGGCTTCAGCTCGAGGGCTTCCGGCGCGACCAGGTGCTGGAGTTGAGGCTCCGAACGCCGCCGCTCACCGAAGCGGTGTCGCTCGGCGACTTCTTCGATCGCGTGGCGGGGCCCACGCCGACGCCGGGGGGTGGCACCGTTGCCGCGACCACGGGAGCGCTCGCGAGCTGTCTCGCCACGATGGTGGCGAACCTCACGATCGGGAAGAAGAAGTACGCGTCGTCCGAGGCCGGGATGATCGAGCTCAAGCGGGAGTCGCAGGCTCTCCGCCGCGAACTGCTGGCGTTCGGCCGCCGTGACAGCGAGGCGTTCGACGACGTGCTGCGCGCGCGCCGGCTGCCGGAGGCAACGCCCGCCGAGTGGGAGGAGCGTGATCGCGCACTCGCCGCGGCTGAACTCGAAGCGTGCCGTGTTCCGCTCGAGACCGCGCGCGCCTGTGTGCGTGTCGTGACGCTGGCGGAGACCGCCGCTCGTCAGGGCAATGTCAACGCCGCGTCCGATGCCGGGGTGGCCGGATTGCTTGCCGCCGCGGCCGGGGAGGGGGCGCTCCTGAACGTTCAGATCAATCTGAAGTCCCTTGTCCCGTCTGCCGATAAGCAGCTCGTGACAACGCAGCTCGAGGCGACCCGCGCGGAGCTCCGCTCCGCGTCGGAGCGCTGCACGGCTGCGGTTGCGTCTGCCATGACCGCTTGAGACCAGGGACAGGCCCCTCGCATGCCGAGGGCAGGCCGGGAGAGGCTCTAGCCAACTTGGAAAAGGCGATCGAGATCAAGCGTCGGGCCCAGCGCTGCGTCCAGAACGGTGACGTGGACGGCGCGCTCCGTGAGTACGAGAAGCTCGTCGAGGGCCCGGACTCCGACCCCTACAACTTCGTGCTGCTCGCGGATCTTCTGCACAAGAAGGGCGAGCACTCGCGCGCCGGTGAGCGCTACCTGAACGCGGTTTCCGCGTACGAGCAGGCGGGGCTCTACAAGAACGGCATCGCGGTCTGCAAGAAGATGATGCGCCTCTCACTGTCCCAGGGCGAGGTGCTGCGACATCTCGCCGAGCTGCACGCGCTCGATGGGCTCGTGAGCGAGGCCTCGGTCTACTTCGCGCAGTACGCCGAGTTCGCGCTGCGTGCGAACAAGGCCGAGGAGGCGATCGCGGCGCTGCGGAAGGCATTCGACCACGGGCAGGAGAACGTGAAGCTGCTCGAG
>JAHFBW010000210.1:999-6230 GCA_023249845.1 Candidatus Eiseniibacteriota bacterium | reverse complement strand
CGGCCAGCCACGCCACGTCCACCGCGCCACTCAGCGACGGCAACGAAGAGCCCGTCGCGATCCGCACGCCCGCGCCAGCGGCGCGCTCTCCCTGGGCGGCCTGCGACAATTCCTCGCGGCGGGTGAGCGCCGAGTGCACCGCCTGCTCGGCGGTCTGCTCGAGCGGCCGCTCGAACACGCTGTCGGGCACTGCGTCCAGTGGCGCGTCGGGGGAACGGCCTGCGATGCGCGCCAACTCGCGTGTGGCCGCCGACACCCGTTCGCGGGCGTCGGCGAGCGCCTGCTCGACCGACGCGCGATCGGCGCGGGCCCGGTGCACCGCCTCGGGCGTCACCTGGCCCGCCGCAAGCAGTCGCTCCGAGACGCGTTCGTGCTCGCGCACCAGCGCCAGCGCGGCCTCCTGCACGCCGACCAGCCGCTCCGCCGAGGCGGCGCTCAACCAGGCCAGCTGCACCTCGGCCGCGAGCCGCCGCGCCGAGGCCCGCAGTGCCGCCCGTTCGCCGGCGAGTTCGGCTCCCGCGAGCGACACGCTCGCGCGCAACGGCTCGCTCACGATGGGCTGGGTCACGCGCACATGCGTCTCGTGGGCGCGCGGTAGCGTGAGGCTCAGATCGGTCGGGAACGCGGGCGTGCCGAGCAGCTGGTTCAAGGCCGAGTACGCCGGGTTCACGAAGTCGCCCAGATCCTGCACGTCGTGCAGACGCGACGCGCGCGACTCCACGCGCAACGATGGGAGCCATTGCGTGAGCGCCGCAGTGCGTTCAGCAGCAGCCCTGCGCTCGGCGAAGCGCGAGGCTTGAAGCGACGTGTTGCGCGCGAGCGTCTCCTTTACCAGCGCGCCGAGTGGGTCGGCCGCGAGCGCTTCGGTCGCCACGAGCCCGAGAGCGAGTGCGCCGAGTGCGAGGCGCCGATAGTGTGACTTGATCATTGGTATCTCTCCTAACGTTGTTAGGTCGCTGTCCACACGAAACGCCTGTTCATTTCGACCGCAGCATGCCCCGCATGAGCGTCTCCATGGCCAGCCGCGCGGTGGTGGGCAGGTCCTTCCACGGTACGAAGTCCTGGTGATGTTTCGCGATGCGCAGCGAGACGAGGCCGTGGATCGTGCTCCACAGGATCTGTGCGACCTGGTCTGGGTCGGAGTACTCCTCGCGGAAGCGGCCGCTCGCGATCGCCGCGTCGCTCGCCTCGCGCAGGAACACGTAGGCGTTTCGCTCGGGGTCGTTCCGTGCCTCGTCCACGTAGCCTTCCTCGTGCTCCAGCTCGGGCACCACGGTCATGAACATGAAGCGGTAATGGCTGGGGTACTCGATCGCGAAGCGCAGGTACGATTCGCCGATCGCGTAGAGTCGCTCGATCGGATCGGCGGGCACCGCGGCACCCTGAAAGCGTCGCGCCAGCGATTCGAAGTCGCGCTCGCACAGTTCGGTGAGCAGCGCCTGCTTGCTCGGGAAGTGGTGGTAGAGCGCGGTCGGCGTGTACTCGATGCGATCCGCGATCGCGCGCATCGTCACCGCCTCGACGCCCTCGGTCGCGAACATCTCGCGAGCCGCGGCGAGGATCCGCTGACGCGTCTCGTGCCTCTCTCGCGTGCGGCGCTCTTTCGTTCCCATCGCGTCCTCCGGTTTACAGACTTACGTTACTATACCTAACGCCATTAGATTCGGAAGTCAAGACGTGGATTCTGGGCAACTCCAACCACGCGGCCCCAGCGGTCGCGCAAAGAGGCTCCGGTTGAGCCTACGTCGTGAGCGTGTCATATTGAAACGGTGATCCGGATCCCCCTGCCCGCCGAGCGATCAGCCGCCGAGGACCGTCCATGAGCAGCTCGCGAGCCAGTTCGGGCCCGGGGGCCCGAGGAGCCTCGCGCGCTCCGCGTCTCGCGCCCGCCGAGGTCCCGCTCTCGCCGATCGTGGGAGCGAGCCCGCGGATGCAGCGCCTGCTCCGCTTGGTCTCGCGCGTGGCGCCCACCGACAGCACCGTGCTGATCCTGGGCGAGAGCGGCACAGGGAAGGAGCTGGTCGCGCGATCCCTCCACGTGCTCTCTCGTCGCGCCCAGGGACCGTTCGTACCCGTCAATGTCGCGGCACTCCCCGAGTCGCTGATCGAGAGCGAACTCTTCGGCTACGCGAAGGGGGCATTCACCGGCGCCACGAGCGACCGGCCAGGCCTGGTCGAGGAGGCGCACCATGGCACGCTGTTCCTGGACGAGATCGGCGACATGCCGCTCCCCACGCAGGTGCGGCTGCTGCGCACGCTCGAGAACAGCGAAGTGCGCCGCCTCGGAGAGAACACGCCGCGCTTGGTGGACGTGCGTGTCGTCGCCGCGACACACCGTGACCTCCAGGCGCTCGTGGCCGATGGCCGTTTCCGCGCGGACCTCTACTATCGGCTGAACGTCGTCAAGCTCGAGCTGCCGGCTTTGCGCGAACGCGCGGGGGATCTGGGACTCCTCGCGTCCTACTTCCTGGACCGCGCGGCCCAGCGGATGGGGCGGAAGGGGCTTCGGTTCACGCCCGACGCCATGGCGCTCCTCGTCCGTCACGATTGGCCGGGGAACGTGCGCGAGCTGGAGAACGCGATCGAGCACGCGGTGTCCGTGTCGGAGGGTGCGTGGCTCGGCCCCGCGGACCTGCCGGCTTCGGTGCGCACCCCTCGCCTCCTCACGCGAGGCTCGGCGGAAGCCGCGCCGGGCGCGGACGAAGCCGCCTCGCGCGGCGGCCGCGCACGCGCACCGCGCGACCCGGAGGCGCGCTCGCTCGACGAGGTGACGCGAGAGCACGTGCTGCGCGTCTTGGCCCGCCACCACGACAACGCCACCGCCGCCGCGCGAACGCTCGGCGTGTCGCGGACCACGCTGTGGCGCATGCTCAAGCGCTGGGGCGTGAAGCGGGACGCCAGGAAGGGGCGCTAGAGGTCATGACCGGCGAGCGTCGCTACTACGACGACAGCTACACGCACCGGTTCAAGGGCGAGGTGACCGAGGTCGGCGAGGTCGCCGGTCAGCCGGCGGTGGAGCTTGCGAGCACGTGGTTCTATCCCGAGAGCGGCGGCCAGCTTGGCGACCAGGGCGCGATCGCCGGCAACCGCGTGCTCGATGTGCAGGTGGACGACGCCGAACGTGTGTGGCACGTGGTGGATCCCACGTCCGTCGATGGCCCGGCGCTCCGCGAAGCGGGGCCACTCGACTGCGAGATCGACTGGACGCGGCGCTTCGACCACATGCAGCAGCACACCGGGCAACACATCCTGTCCGCGGCGTTCGAGCGGCTCCGCCAGGCGCCGACGCTCTCGAGCACGCTCGGGGCGGAGCGGAGCGTGATCGAGGTGGGGCTCGCCGACGTGGACTGGCGCACCGTGCAGGCGGTCGAGGAAGCCGCGAATCAGGTGCTCTGGGACGACCGCGGGCTCGTGCTCCACTGGGCCGACGCGGAGGGCGTGAAGCGGTTCCCGCTCCGGAAACCGCCGCAGGTCTCGGGACGCATCCGCGTCGTCGAAGTTCCAGACTGGGACTGGTCGGCGTGCGGCGGCACGCACACGCGGCGCACAGGCGAGGTGGGCGCCGTCAAGATCGTGGGCTGGGAGCGGATCCGCGGCCACGTGAGGTTCAGCTTCCTCTGCGGCGGCCGCGCGCTCCGCGACCACGCGTGGCGAACCGAACAGCTGCTCGAGGCGGCGAAGCGCCGGAGCAGCGGCGAGCGCGAACTGATCGCGCACCTGGAGCGTGCGCTCGAGGAGCGCGAGGACTTCCGCAAGCGGCTCGCGGCGCTCTCGCTGCGCATGCTGGCGACGGAGGCTCGCGAGGCGGTGGGAAGCCCGCCGCGTGGCGTGGCCGTACTCGCCGACGATCGCTCGCGCGAGGAGACGCGGGCGTTCGCGCTCCAGTGCCTCGAGGCCGGTGCACCTTGGGTGGTGTCCGCCACGCGCTCACCCGAGCCCTCGGTGGTGCTGGCGCGTCCCCGGGCGGAGAGCTCGCTCGACTTGAAGGCGTGGGTGCCCGAGCTCTTGGCCGCCGCGCGCGGCAAGGGCGGCGGGAGTCCCGACATGGTGACGCTCGCGCCGGCCGACGCCAACGGCGCCGAGGTGGTGTTCGCGCTGGCCCGCGACCGGTTGGTCGCGCGCCGGGCCTAGCTGCAAACCGAACGGGCGCGCCCGCGAAGCGACGCGCCCGTTCCGGTTCCCGGCGCGGTTCGCGTCACTTCTTGTTCGTGGCCTTTCGCTTCACGGACCGCGCCACGACGCGCTCCGTGGGCCTGGGCCGCGGCTTCACGACGACGCGCGACGATGCCGCCATGGCGCGAGTGGAGGCGGGCAGGCTGCGAGCGGACGCCGCCACGCGCGTGCGCGAGAGCTGCTTCGAGCGCGGCTTCACCGACGTGGCCACGCTGCGAGCCGCGACCTTGGCCGGCGTCTTCGCCATGGGCTTGGAGACCGGCTTGCCCTGCGCGTTCACGGGGCGGAACCCGCCGTGCGCGGTTGTGGGCATCTGGCGCACGACGGCGAAGCCCATCTTGGCCATCGCCGCACGGCGCGCGCGCGCCTGCTCGTCGTCGTAGATCGCCTGCTGCTGGAGCTGGCTCGGCTTCAAGCCATAGTTGAAGTCGGGCAGCAGCACGCGAGGCACGGCGCGGCCCACGAAGCGTTCGATGCCCGCCAGATGTCGCTGCTCCTCGGGCGCCATGAGCGTGAACGCGTCGCCCGTCGCGTCAGGACGGCCCGCGCGGCCGATGCGGTGCACGTAGTCCTCGGGCGATGGCGGCACGTCGAAGTTCACCACGTGCGCGACGCCGGCCAGTTCCAGCCCTCGAGCCGCCTGGTCCGTGGTGACCACGATCTGCAGCCGGCCGCGCTTCAGGTCCTCCATGGCGCGCTCGCGTTCCGTCTGGCTCTTCCGCTCGTGCAGCGTGGCCACGGCGTAGCCGCGGCGCTCGAGCTGCCTCGCGAGCCGGTCGGCGCCCTCGCGCTGGCGCGTGAACACGATGGTGCTGCGCACTTCGCCCGAGCGCGACAGCAGCCGGTCCAGGAGTTCGATCTTGAGGTAGTTCGGCACCGGGTAGATGGCGTGCGTGATGCCGGGCGAGGGCTGCGGCGTCGTGAGGTCCACGCGCACGGGCTCGATGAGCGCCTCCTTGGAGAGGCGGTTCAACTCGGCCGGCATGGTCACTGAGAACAGCAACGACTGGCGCGTCTCAGGCAGGAGCTTCAGGAGCTTTCGCAGATCGCCGGCCTGA
>JAHFBW010000210.1:0-989 GCA_023249845.1 Candidatus Eiseniibacteriota bacterium | reverse complement strand
GGTCGGCCTCGTCCAGCACCATGATCTCGATGTCGTCGAACACGAGCGAGTTGCGCGCGTGCAGTTCGAGCAGGCGGTCCACGGTGGCCACGAGGACGTCCACGCCGGGGTCGCGCAGCACGCGCTCCTGCACGGCGATGGGAGCGGCATTGTGCGCGAGCGCCACGCGCAGCTCGGTGAAGCGCGCGAAGTCGCGCGCGTGCGACTCCACCTGCGCCGCGTGTTCCCGCGTGGGTGTGAGCACGATGGCACGCAGCTTTTGCGGTCCGTCGAGCAGTCGCGCGAACATGGGCAGCAGGAACGCGCCGGTCTTGCCCGAGCCGCTCGGGGCGTTACCGATCAGGTCGTTGCCCTGCAGGATGACCGGGATGGCCTTGGCCTGGATGGGCGTGGGTTCATTCAAGGCCGCCGCGCGCGTCGCCTGGACGAGGGGCGCGGGCAAGCCCAACGTGCTGAACATCATGGGTTCGGACTCCGTGAGAGCGGGGGCCCGGCTCTGGACGATGCGGTCGGTGCCGGACTCGGAAGGGCTGTGGGAAACGCCGCATGGTACGGCCCCGGCACCAGCGGGTTCAATGGAAACCTTGACCCCGCCAGCACCCGCGATCGGCGCAGGTGTCGCGCGCACAGGTGGCTGCAGGAAGCTGCTCATGCTTCCTCTCATGATGCGGCGAGGGGGGGGCCGAGATGCCAGCCATCCGCAAGTCCGAGGTCAGCGTTTCGACAAGCGCGGCCTCGGTGAGCTCCGGCGGGGCCGGGCGGCCTGGCAGGTGGGGCAGAAGTAGGTCGAGCGGCCGGCCTGGACGATGCGGCGGACAGGCGTTCCGCACGACCGGCAGGGCTCGCCGCTGCGATCGTAAACGAGGAGCTGGTCGCCGTACTGACCGGGCTCGTTCCACAGCGTGCGATAGCTGGCGAACGTGGTGCCCATGCGCGCGATGCTCTCCTCCAGCACCGCCGGCACCTCGCGCGCGACGCACCGCCACCCG
>JAHFBW010000209.1 GCA_023249845.1 Candidatus Eiseniibacteriota bacterium | reverse complement strand
TCGCTCCTGCCATCCACTGAGACTCGGTGCATGCCGGGCGCCACGTTGGTGTCGTTCACGAGGCTTCGCACCAGTCGCCCGGATGCGTCGAACAGTTCCGCGCGTACGGCGCCCGGCCGCGTGGTGACGAAGATCAAGCTGGCGTCCGCGCGCACGACAGACGGCGTCACCCACGCCCCGAACTGCAGCGCGGGCCCCGTCGTGAGCGAGTATTCCGCGCCCCCGGTGAGCGCCGCGGGCGCGCTCGCCGGAATGACGTAGATGCTGACGTTGTCGATGAGGAACACCTCGTTCGCGGCCACCGGCTGATCGGCGACCTGGAAGTCGAGCGTGGTGCCCGCCTGCTGCACGACGTGATCCACCGTGACCATCTGCCAGGCGGTCGTGAGCGGCACGAGCGGTGACGTCGTGGTGCCGCCGATCTTCGTGCCACCTTGGTACTCGCGGATCAGGAGCTTGGCCGAACCCAGCGAGCTCATCGAACGCACCCACGCCGTGAAGCGGTAGCGTGTGCCCACACTGGGTGTGACGGCCACCCAGTTGGGACTGTCGTTCAGGCCGAAGCTCGAACCGACCGCCCCGCCCGTCACCTGCATGGACCACGCGCCGTCGTAGCCGCCCGAGACACGGAGCAGCACGCCGCCCGCGTAGGAGTTCCAGCCGGTGGAGTTCTGCTCGAACGACGGATTCGTCACGTAGTTGGGTCCGGGGCCGGAGGCCGAGGCCGTGACCGTGGCCGACGTGCTGTGAATGGCGCCGAGCGGATCGGTGACGGTGAGCTGCACCGTCCACGTGCCGGCCGCGAACGTGTGCGTCGCCGTGGGCGAACTCTGCGGTCCGACGATCGTGCCGTCGCCGAAATCGAACCGATAGGTGAGCGCGGCGCCCTCGGGATCGGTCGAGCCCGAGCCACTCGCCGTCACGAGCAGCGGCGCGTTGCCCACGCTCGGCGTCAAGCTCAGCACCGCGGTGGGCGGCTGGTTCGGCGCCGTGACCGTGAGCCGTGTCGTCGCCTGGCCGGAGAGCACGTTGGCGCCCGTGAATGTGATGTCGTACACGCCCTCCTGCGTGCTCGTGGGCGTCCACGAGAACAGGCCCGCCGCGGCGCCCCCCGAGAGAGTGAACGTGGCGGTGTGCCCTGCCGGAAGCTGCGACATGTTCGCGGCCAACGAGGTGATCACGTCCCCGTCCGGATCCACGGCGGTGACATTGATCGTGAGGTTCGTGAGCGCGGGACCGCCCGCGTTCGCCGGCGCCGTCACGATGGGTGCGCGATCCACGTTCGCAACCATCACCACGGTCGTGGCGGTGTCGGCGAGCGCGTTGCCGGCGATGAAGCGCACGGTGTACGTGCCCGAGTCCGTGAACGTGGGAGTCCATACAAGCGTACCGCCCAGGTTGTTCGCGGCCGGCGTGAACACAGCGTTGCTTCCCGCCGGAAGACCCGAGAGGTCCGCCACCATGGATGTGATGGAGTCTCCATTCGGATCCGAAGCCGTCACGACGAGCGAGAACGGGGAGTTCTCCGTGGCCTGCGCCGTGGCGGCGGCCACCACATCGGGCGCTAGGTCCTGGACCCCGATGCGCACGCTCGTCGCGAGGCTGCCCGAGAGCGCATTCGTGGCCTCGAACGTCACGACGAAACTGCCGGTATCCGACGCGGTGGGCGTCCAGCTGAACGTGCCACTCGCGTTGCCGGAGCCGGGAGTGAACGATGCGTCGTTCCCGCTCGGGAGGCTCGACCAGTCCGCTGTGAGCGTCGCAATCGCGTCGCCGTCCGCGTCAGCCGCGGCGACCGAGAACGATACGAGCTGCGCGCTGGTCATCGAGACCACCGCGGGACCGCTAACGACTGGCGCGCGATCCACCGGCGTCACGGTGATCTGCGTCGTGGCCTCGCCGCTGAGCGCGTTCCCGGCGGTGAATGTCACCGGGTAGGTGCCCGCGTGCTGGAACGTCGGGTGCCAGGTCAGCGTGCCCGACGTGAAGTCCTGGCCCGGAATGAACGAGGCGTCGTTGCCACCAGGCAATTGCGACAGGTTGGCACCGAGCGACGTGAGTGCCTGGCCGTCGGGATCCGATGCGGTGACGGTGAGCGACAGCGTGCCGCCTTCGGCGACCGTCGCGGTGGCGGGCGCGACCACGACTGGCGCCTGGTCCGGCGCCGGCGGCGTCACCAACAGGGAGTCGGTGAAACTCGCGGTCGCGCCATCCGTGTCCGTGACCAACACCTTCACGCGATTCATGCCCACACCGAGTGTCCGAGTTGCGCTGGGGCCCGCCTGCGGCCCCACGACGATCGTGTCCGCGAACGTGAACGTGTAGGAGACGATGCCACCGTCGGGATCCGAGGAGCCCGAGGCGTTCGCGGTCACGACGAGCGGCGCCTGGCCCGAGGTGGGCGATAGCGTCATCGCCGCGGTGGGTGACACGTTCGGCGGGCCCACGGTCACGGTGAGCGTGGTGTTCAGCGTATCGGTGGCTCCGCGTGTGTCGGTGACGGTAAGCCGCGCCTTCCAGGTTCCGCCGCCATAGAGATGCGATGCGGTCGAGCCCGCTTGTGGCCCGAGCGTGACGCCGTCGCCGAAGTCGAACTGGTACGACACGATGCCGCCATCGGTATCGCTGGAGCCGCCGGCATTGAAGTTCACGGTGAGCGGTGCTTTGCCCGAGGACGGGATCGCCGTGAGCACTGCCACCGGCAGGGCGTTCGCCACGACCACGACCGTGTCGCGCGCTACGAAGCCCATGTCGTCGGTGACCACCACGACGGCGTGGAAGGTGCCTGCCGTGTAGGTGTGCACGGCGATCGGGCCGGCCTGCGGCGCGGTGCTCACACCGTCGCCAAAGTCGAACTCGTAGCTCACGATGCTGCCGTCGGGATCGAACGAGTTCGAGGCATCGAGCGTCACCTCGGCGGGAGCGTTCGCCAGGGCGGGATCCGCCAGCAGGTCGGCCACCGGGGCCAGCCCGTTGATCTGGAACTCGAGCGCGCCGCGGTCGGCGTAGTTCACGGGTCCGAGTCCCACGTTGGGATTGGCCGGGTCGTCCGAACGAGCGTTCCCCTCGGCATCGGTGGCGGGCCAGTTCGCGATCGAGGAATTGCCGTTGTCGATGGCCGGCGAGGCGGGCGCGAGATGGAAGTTCCCCGTCGCCGCATCCACGAACAGCGGATCCTGCTGCTTCGAGCGGGAGTCCTGGTTGTTCGCCGAGGCGTACGTGGCCAGTGACGTGTAGGTGGTCGAGCCATAGCGGATCGGGGACGCGCTGGTGGAGTTCCAGATGATGTTGTCGTTCGAGGCGAACCCGGTCTTGGAGTCGATGCTCACCCACAGGTCGTACTCGCCCGTCGAGAGGCCGTTGTCCACGGAGATGCAGTTGTAGAGCCGCGCGCCGGTGGAGGTGCCCTCGATCGAGAAGCCGTCCTTGTAATTGCCGAACGCCACGTCGTTCGTGTGGAATGTGCCCGTGGAGCTCAGATGATCGTAGCCGTGGTCGCCATTGTTCCAGCTCAGGTTGTTGTACGAGACGTTGTCGTTGGAGGCGCTCTGGAAGTGCTGGCCAGTGTCCTGGTTGTCGTGCCAGCGATTGTTGCGAATGGTGTTGTTGGTGGAGCCAAACATGTAGAGGCCGTTCGCCGAGCGCGTACCGGGGACCGCGTTGCGTGCGCTCTCGTTGTTCTCGACAATACATTGGGTCGCACCGGTGGTGAGGATGATGCCGTGGTTCGCGTTGTCGGTGACGACGCAGTTGGCGATGCGCGCGCGGGCGCAGCCGCTGAAGTAGATGCCGTACTTGTTCGCGAACGTGACCTTGCCGTTGATGAACTGGACATCGTTCGAGGCGCTCGAGATGTTGACCGCGCGGTCCTCCGTGCGCGTGGCCGTCAAGCCGTCCATCGTGATCCACGACTTGCCGGAGAGCACGATCGCGTAGCTGCGGCGGCCCACCTTCATGTCGTGCGTGCCGGGGTTGCCGCTGACGCCGAGATTCACGTGCAGCCCCGAGCCCGAGACGTACTTGAACGTGCCCGCGGGGATCGAGTTCGTGTTGGCGGTCGTGATCGTGAGCCGAGCGCCGTCGGCGAACACCTGCTTCGGGCTCCACGTGACCGTGGATGCGCGCCAGATGTTGCCGGTCGTGTTCGTCCACTTGCTGGTGGCCGAGAAGTCGTCGGCGCCGTCCACGAGGACGGGCCCACTGAACGCACGGATCACGAGCGGATTCGCCGAGGTGCCCGAGGCCGGGAGCGTCACCGTCTCGGGATAGATGCCGGGTTTGACCAGGATGGTGTTGCCCGCGACGCCGCGCGCCGCGAGCGCCGCCGAGATCGTGCAGTAGGGCTGCGCCTGCGTCCCGGCGCCACTGTTGCTGCACGAGGCCGTGGAGTTGTCCACGTAGTAGGTGGCGGCGGCGGCGCGTTCCGTTCCCAGGCCGAGCGCGAGGAGGATCAGCAGCGTGCGGCTGGTGGGACCGGACTGGCCCTGGCCCCTGGCATGGCGGGTCGAGGACACGAGCGACAGCGTCGGAGTGCGGGGCGGCGCCGGGCTCGGCCGCTCCGTCCGCAGCCGCTGCGGCAGGGGCGGCAGCGAATCCGTGTGCTCGGCCATCCGGGCATCGAGTCCGCCGTTCGCGAAGTAGAAAGCCTGGAAGATGACGTACACCCAGAGGGCCACCGCACTCGTCAGGAGCAGCCACGTGATCACTGGACGGCCGGTGAGCGCCTCGGCGAGAATGGCGCCGAGCGCCAGCGGCACCACGGTGATGAACGTGCGGAACGTCTTGAGCGAGCGCATCACCGCGGCCATGCGCTCCAACCAGCGCGACGGACCCGCGACGTCGGAGGTGGGCCATTCGCGCGTCTCGCGCGCGTGCTTGGAGGCGATGTAGGCCGGTAGGTGCTGCATTTCCTCCACGATGTTCGCCGCCAGCATCGTCGCGAGCGCCGCGAGCAGCGGCGTCACCGAGCCAGTGGACTGCCACTCCCGCCAGCCGAGCGCCAGGAACACGAGTGGCTCCATCAGTCGGTGGTGGAAGCGGTCGAGCAGGATGCCGATCGGCGCCTGCAGGCCGCGGTAACGCGCGATCTCGCCGTCCACCTTGTCGAGCAGGAATGACAGGTAGAGACAGACGCCGCCCAGTGCGTTCACCCACAGGTGGTGCGAGGTGAGCAGCGCCGCGCCCGTGGCGGCCATGCCCATCATGAGCAGCGACACCTGGTTCATGGTGATGGACGTGTCCACCAGCAGCGCGGTGATGTGGATGGAGAGTCGGCGATGGATCCGGTACCAACCCGGATCTCGATCTTTGCCGGCTTGGCAGACCTCGCGGATGTCGTTGGCTTTGGGCATGCGAGCGTCCTTAGGGCTTAGTTCTTGAGATTCCCGACCGGGCGCAGTCGAACGACCGGTCGCATCAGGTGTTGCTCGGCAAGTCGGTCCATGAGCCCGTCGATGGGGCCCGGCTTCATCACGGTGACGTTGCGCGCGCTCACGACGCGGGCGTCACGGCCTCGCGTCATCCGCACTCGCGTCACGGTTTCCTCCGTGGGCGACAGCCCGCCCTCGGCGCGCGCGGCCTCGATCAGGTGTCCGGCGCCATGGTCGTACGAGTGCATCGCGCCCTCGGAATCGCTGAGCCCGAGCCCGAGGTACGAGGGCACGTCCCACGCACCCGCGACGAGCGTGGGTTGGCCGGGCACGAGCCGGCAGGCGTTGTGCCGCGCCACCCACGACCGCTCCCCTCCCAGCGTCTCCTCGGTGATGCCGTTGTGCGAGATGTCGCACAGCAGCTCGGCGCGGACGCTCGGCGAGATCGCCTCGCGCAGGCCGTCCATGACGGCGCGCACGGTGGCGAGGCGGTAGGCGTAGCCAAAGTTCATGGCCATGGCCATCGCCGCGATGAACGCCTGGCCCTCGACGGACTGCTCGGTGATCGGCGTCCAGCCGTTGCTGCGGAAGTGCGTGCGCCACTTGGCGGCCAGGCTCCCCCGGCCCAGGCGCTGGCCGTAGTGGAAACCGAGCTTGGACAGGAAGAACGCGGGCGCGCGCCGGGGGTCGAGCTTGGTGCGACGCGACCAGTGGTGGAGCAGCGTGCCACTGAAAGGCCCCGGCCCGAGGTGATACATGACCACGACCTGGCCCTCGCGCACACCCCAGCGCGCGGCCTGGCCCGGATCGCGGATCTCGTCCACGACCTGCACCTCGAGGAAGTGATTGCCGCCGAAGTTCA
>JAHFBW010000208.1 GCA_023249845.1 Candidatus Eiseniibacteriota bacterium | reverse complement strand
ACCGAGCGACCAGCCGCGCCGCAGCAGCGTGGCGCCCGTGAGCAGCAGCGCCGCCCCGGCCAGCCAGCCGATGCCGCGGCGGACGGCGATCTGCACGCCACTCTCCACGTCGTGCTGCAGGTTCAGGTACATGATCACGAACAGGAACAGCACCATGATGGCGCCCGCGTACACGACGATCTGCACCATGCCGAGGAACTCGGCGTGCAGCAGCAGATAGATGCCGGCGAGCGAACAGAATGCGAGCACCAGGAACAGCGCGCTGGTCACGGGATTCCTGTGCAGCACCACGAGCAGCGAGGTGACCACCAGCAGCGCGGCGAAGCCAAAGAACAGTGCCAGCATCACAGCGCCCCCCGGCCGTACAGCCACAGCGCGGCGATCAGGACGTTCACGATCGAGGCCGGCAGCAGCACCTTCCAGCCGAAGCCCATGAGCTGGTCGTAGCGCAGGCGCGGGAACGTCCAGCGCACCCAGATGAAGAAGAACATCAACACGCCGAGCTTGAGCAGGTACCAGCCGAGGCCCAGCCAGGCGGGGCCAGGGCCGTGCCAGCCGCCGAAGAACAGCGTCACCGCGATCGAACTGATGACGATCATGTTCATGTACTCGCCGAGGAAGAACAGCGCCCACTTCATGGACGAGTACTCGGTGTGGAAGCCGGCCACCAGCTCGCCCTCGGCCTCGGGCAGGTCGAACGGCGCGCGGTTCGTCTCGGCGAACGCCGTGATGAGGAAGATCACGAACGGGATCACCAGGTACCAGTGGAAGATGCCCCAGTTCGGCAGCCACAGGTCCGCGCCCATGCCCGGCACGCTCCACGGCAGCGTCACGACGTGGTACCAGCCACCCTGCCGCTCGACGATGCCCACGAGCGAGAGCGTGCCCGCGTAGAGGATCACCGGAATGGTCGAGAGCCCCATCGCCAGCTCGTACGAGATCATCTGCGCCGACGAGCGCAAGCCGCCCAGGAGCGCGTACTTGTTGTTCGACGCCCAGCCGCCGAGCGTGATCGCGTACACGCCGAGGCTCGACATGGCGAGGAACAGCAGCAGGCCGACGTTGATGTCGGTCACCACGAACATCGGCGGCGGCCCCATGGGGATCACCGAGAACGTCACGATCGCGGGGAACACGGCGAGGATCGGCGCCAAGTGGAAGATGACCTTGTTCGCCTGCGCCGGGATGAACTCCTCCTTGAACAGCAGCTTCACGCCGTCGGCGATCGGCTGCAGCAGGCCGAACGGGCCGACGCGGTTCGGGCCGGTGCGCGCCTGGATGTGGCCGCAGATCTTGCGCTCGGCATAGATCAGGTAGGACACCGCGCCGAGCATGGCATTCAGGATGATGAGCACCTTGACCAGCGCCCAGGTGAGCGACTGGACGGCAGGGTTGCTCCAAAGCTCGGCCATCCTGGCGTCCCCTCCCCTAGGCCCCAACCGGCGCGGGCGTCTCCGCCCGGCGGACGATCACGCGCAGGCCGGCGCCGGAGGGCGCGCCCAGGCGGTTGAGTTCCGCTCCCGCGGACGGCACGAACACCGCGCCGGCCGGCACCGAGTCATCGAGTTCGAGCGCCAGTAGGAACGCCCCCACGGGTCCCGAGAGTTCGACGCGATCCCCGGCTGAGAGCCCGAGACGCGATGCCTCGGCGGGCGCCAGTCGCGCGCGCAGCGGACCGGCGAGCTTCGCGAGTGTGGAGGATCGGCTCGAGAGACCGCCGTCGGCGAACAGCGTGCCGCCGGAGAGGAGCCACACTCCTTCGCCCGCGCCACTCGTCCGCGCGTCGGCTCCGCCCGCGGCGGGCGCTTCGGCCGGCTGGATCCGCGCTGCGACTCGCGCACCCGTCAGGAGCACGCCAGTCGGCAACAGCGACGCGTAGGACAGTCCCGCGAAGCCCGGAACGAGCCGCGCCACTTCGCGGAACACGTCCTCGGACGTCCGGTAGCGCCAGTCGGCTCCCAGTGACCGCGCCACCGCCTGGAACACCTCCCAATCGGGCCGCGCGCCCGTGCCGCCCGGTCGCTGGGTCTTGGGCGATAGCGCGCGATTGCTCTTCTGGAGCCGGCGCTCGCTGTTGAGCGTGGCGCCCTCCTTCTCGGCGAACGCGGCGACCGGGAACACGACGTGCGCGCGCGCGGCGGTGCGCGTCAGGAACAGCTCGTTCACCACCACCAGTTCGCAGCGCTCGAGCGCTTTCTCGGCGAGCGCGCGGTCGGCGGCACTCGCGAGCAGGTCGTCCGACGCGATCCACAGCGCGCGCACCCTGCCCTCGGCGGCGGCAGCGAGCGCCTGCCGCGCGGAGAGCCCGGCGCCGGGCAGGGCCCGTCCCCAGGCCTTCTCGAACGGCGTGCGCGCGGAAGCGTCCGAGACCTGCGCGTACCCCGGCAGGCAGTCGGGCACGAGGCCCATCTCGAGCGCGCCCGCGCTGTCGTGATGCGGGCCGAACGCCATGACGCTCGAGGACTCGGACGTGATGGCCCCGACCGCCCACGCGAGATGCTCCACGGCCTGGAGGAGCGCGGCGGCCTGTGGATGCTCGAGCACGCCACGACCGAACAGGATCGCCTTTCGCGAGGCGGCGCGCAGCCGGCTCGCCGCCGCGACCACGACGCGCGCGGGGACACCGGTCTCCGCTTCGACCTTCTCTGGCGTCCACGATGCGAGCGAGCCCGCGAGCGTGCCCAGCGCGGCACCCACCTCGGGTGTGGCACCCGACGGCGCGCCGAGCTCGAGCGCGGCGCGCGTCAACGCGAGCGTCAGCGCCAACTCGGAACCGGGCTTGAGGCCGAGCCAGTCGCCTTTGAACTTGGGACGCCCGAGCTTCACGCGGCGCGCGTGCGCCACGGTGACGTGAAGCACGCGCTGGCGGATGCCGCGCACGACCGCGGCCTGCGCCAGCGGGGCCTCGCCCTGGAGGTCGTCGAACAGGACCAGCACTTCCTGGGCGTCGGTGAGCGCGTCGAACGTGAGCCCCGGCCGGCCGCCTCCCGTGGCGCGCAGCACGGCGTCGCCCGCCACGGCCGTGGCGGGACGGGTGCGCGCGTCCACGTGTGGCGTGCCGAGCACGCCGCGCGCGAGCTTCTGGAACAGGTACTGCTCCTCGATGTTCAGCTTCTCGCCGCCTAGGAACGCGATGGCCTCGGGACCGTGCGTCGCGGCGAGGTCGCGAAGCCGGGCCGCGACGAACGCCACCGCCTCCTCGTGACTCGTGGGCTCGAGCGCGGCGCCGGTGCGTACGAGGGGCGACGTCAGGCGTTCCGCGGCGTTCACGAAGTCGTGGCCGAAGCGCCCGCGCGCGCATAGGTACTCCTGGTTCACGCCGCGGAACTCGGTGCCGCGCGCGCGCAGGATCTCCATGCCGCGCACGCCGAGCCGCACCGAGCAGCCGTTCGGGCACCACTCGCAGATCGTGATGTGCTGGCGCAGGTCCCACGGCCGCGCCTTGAACCGGTAGGGCAGCGCGGTGAGCGCGCCGACCGGGCAGACCTCGATGCAGTTGCCGCACTGCTCGCACGCAAGCGGCTGCCGGTCGAACGACGAGATCTCGGTGTGCACGCCGCGCTGGTGCGCGGTGAGCGCGTCCTCACCCATGACCTCGTCGCAGTAGCGCACACAGCGCATGCACACGATGCAGCGGTTCGCTTCCTTCTTGACGATGGGGCCCAGGTCCTCGCTCTCGAACGTGCGCTTCGCGTCGTCCATGCGCGAGAAGTCGGCGCCGAACGCGAAAGCTAGATCTTGCAATTGGCACTCGCCGCCCTCGTCGCAGACCGGACAGTCGAGCGGGTGGTTGACGAGCAGGAACTCCATGACGCCCTTCCGCGCCTTGATCGCGACGTCGGAGACGGTGCGCACGTGCATCCCGTCCGAGACGGGCGTCGTGCAACCCGTCTGCACCTTGGGCATCCAGCTGATCTCGGGCTGGCCGTCCGCGCCCATCACCGGCTGCCGGTCGGGGCCGAGCCTCGGCGTTCCGACCTCGACGACGCAGATTCGGCACGCACCCAACGGCGGCAGCTTCTGGTGCGAGCAGAAGATCGGCACGTGCACCTCGACGGCGCGCGCGGCGTCGGTGACCAGCGTGCCCGCCGGGACCTCCACGCTCCGTCCGTCGATGGTGACGCGCACGAGTCGGCTCACCCGCGGACCCCCGCGACCTCGTCCCGCCGCCGGTTCACCATGCACGCCTTGTGCATGACGTGGTGCTCGAACTCGGGCCGGAAGTACTTGAGCGCACCCTGCACCGGCATCGCCGCCGCGTCCCCCAGTGCGCAGAAGCTCTTGCCGAGGATGTTGTCCGCGACGTCCGCGAGGAGGTCGATGTCATTCGGCTTTCCCTTGCCGTGCTCTAAGCGCTCGAACACCTCGCTCATCCAGTACGTGCCCTCGCGGCACGGCGTGCACTTGCCGCACGACTCGTGCTCGTAGAAGCGGGTCACGTTCCAGAGTGCGTCCACGATGCAGGTCCGGTCATCGATCACGATGACGCCACCCGAGCCCAGGAACGTGCCCTTCGCGTTCATGCTCTCGTAGTCGAGCGGCGTGTCGAGGTCGGCGGCCGGGAGCAGCGGGACGGACGAGCCGCCCGGGATCACGGCCTTGAGCCGGAACCCGTCGCGCATGCCGCCGCAGTCGTCCTCGATCAGCTTCTTCATCGAGTAGCCGAGCGGCACTTCATAGTTGCCGGGGCGCTGCACGGGCCCAGACACGCTGAACACCTTCGTGCCCGCGCTCTTTTCAGTACCCCATTGCCGATACCAGGCCGCCCCATTCTTGAGGATCGGAGGCACGGCCATCAGCGTCTCGGTGTTGTTCACGACCGTCGGGCAGGCGTAGAGGCCCTCGACGGCCGGGAACGGCGGCTTCAAGCGCGGCTGGCCGCGATAGCCTTCGAGCGACGAGAGCAGCGCCGTCTCCTCGCCGCAGATGTAGGCGCCGGCTCCGAGATGCGTGTGGAGCTGGAACCTGTACCCGGAGCCCGCGACGTTGTCGCCGAGGAGGCCCGCGGCGCGTGCCTCGTCGATCGCGCGATCGAGGATGCGCTGGATGTACTCGAACTCGCCGCGCAGGTAGATGTAGCCCAGGTTCGAGCCGATCGCGTAACCCGCGAGGATCATGCCCTCGATGAGCAAGTGCGGGTTCTTCTCCATCAACTCGCGGTCCTTGAACGTCCCGGGCTCGGACTCGTCGGCGTTACAGACGATGTAGCGCGCCTTGGGGCTCGCCTTGGGCACGAAGCTCCACTTCATGCCGGTCGGGAACCCGGCACCGCCGCGGCCGCGCAGTCCCGACGCCTTGACCACTTCGATGACCTGGTCGGCAGGCGTCTTACCGAGCGTCGCCGCGAGCGTCTCGTAGCCGCCGCCCCGCTTGTAGGTCTCGATCCCGGCGAGCCCCGGCGTGTCGATGTCCTTGAACAGCAGCGGCCCGCGGCTCATTTGAGGACCTTCGCTACGCTCATCGGAGCGTCTCCAGCAGCGCGTCGGTCTGCTTCTCGTCCAGGTTCTCGTGGAAGTCGAAGCCCACCTGCATGCACGGGGCCGCGCCGCACGCGGCCAGGCATTCCACCCGGCGCAGCGTGAAACGGCCGTCCGGCGTCGTCTCGCCGTGGCTGATGCCGAGCTTCTTCTCGAGGTGCTTGAACAGCCGGTCCGAGCCCATGAGCGAGCACGACAGCGTCATGCACACCTGGAGGTGGTGACGCCCGACGGGCTTCATGTTGAACATCGTGTAGAACGTGGCGATTCCGAACACCTCGGCCTCGGGCAGCCCGACGGCCTCGGCGACCAGCTTCAGCGCCGCGGGCGGCAGCCAGCCCCACTCGCGCTGGGCGATCCACAGTACGGGCAGCACGGCGGAGCGTTTCACCGGATAGCGCGACAGCGCGTCGGCCACCTCGGCCTTCGCCTTCTCGGACCACGCGAGCGTGGCCGGCGCTTCGACGGGCATGACGGTGCCGTGGGTCATGGGAGCCTCTTCGCTTCGCCCATCACGAGCTTCATCGGTCGATCTCCCCAAGCACGATGTCGATGCTGCCGATCGCCGCGATGACGTCGGCGACGAGCTTGCCCTGCACCATGACCGGGAGGGCCTGCAGGTTCACGAACGAGGGTGAGCGCACCTTCATGCGCCACGGCCGGGACGAGCCGTCGCTCACGAAGTAGAAGCCGAGTTCGCCCTTCGGCGCTTCGATCGCCTGGTAGGCCTCACCCACCGGCGGGAAGAAGCCGTG
>JAHFBW010000207.1 GCA_023249845.1 Candidatus Eiseniibacteriota bacterium | reverse complement strand
AACGTGAACGTGTGGTACGCAAGCGGAGGCGGGACCGGGAGTTCCACTGTGGCGGTGAACGGTTCGATCAGCGTGGGGCACGCCCGGCCGCAGGTGTCCACGACGAAGTCGGCGAGGATGAAGTTGAACGGCGCGATCTTCGGGACGTTGAGCCCGCGGAACGAGACGCAACCGGCGGGCATCATGCCCGAGACCGTGACGCGCACCGGGCGATCCGGGCAGACGCGGGCCGTGCACGTGTCGCACACCGGTTCTCCCACGACGATACGGTGGATGTAGTCCAAGCCGAGCGTGTCGGCATCAGGTGGCGTGGCAGTGGCCACGGACGCTGCGGCCAGCGAGACGCCGATGCACAAGGCGGCCAGTCGGGCCGAGAATCTCGGGCGGGAGCTCATGGGGACCTCGAAGGGCTTGCCCGGTCGGTTAGGTGGATCGAGCATTCCCCCGGCCGGGACGCCCGTCAAGCCCCTTCTCGTGCGGTCAAGAGCAGGGGCCGCGGCTCCGCCCAGGGCGTGGGCTTCCTCGCCACCAGCAACACCCTGTCACCCAGCACGTTGAACGCCGCCGTGAGCGGGACGTTCAGCGTGTCCAGCGTGCGCATCACCAGCGACTGGAGCGCGCTCTTCTCGCCATGCGGTCGGCCGGGCGAGATCTTGCTCTGCTCGATCGCCACCACTTCGAGGCCGACGGCCCGCGCCAGCCGGGCGAGCGACGCGGGCCGGAACTCCCACAGGTGGTAGGGCGGCTCGCTCAGCACGATGTCGCGACCGAGCCCCTCGTAAAGTGCCAGGCCCAGCCGGCGTGCGAGCGAGTGCGTCGTGATCGGACCGCGGATCACGACATTGCCACCCGGCGACAGGACGCGCACCACCTCCGAAAGCGTGGCGCGGCAATCGGGAACATGCTCCAGCACGTCGCCCAGGTAGACCACGTCGAACGCGTCCGGCGCGAGCGCGGCGTCGGCGATCGTACCCTGGTGCACGTCGAGCCCGAGCGTGCGTGCGTGCGCCACCGCGTCGGGTGAGATCTCCACGCCGGTCACCTGCCAGCCGCGCTCGCGAGCGCGTTTCAAGAGCAGGCCCGTCGCGGAGCCCACCTCGAGCAGCCGGCCCCTGCGGCGCCAGCGTTCGAACCGGTCGAGCAGGCCGTCGTTCTCGGCGCGGAACGCGGACTCGTCCGTGGAATTCGCGTCACTGCGCCCGCAGCGGAAGTCCTGCTCGAAGTACTCCGCCGAATACATGCGCGCGAGCGTCTCCCCCGCCGGCTGGACGCGCAGGAACAGCATGCCGCAGTCGGAACAGCGCGCCATGGGGAACGTCCCGCCCTGCCACTGGTAGCGCATCGCGGCGCGCTCGAGCCGCCGCGAGTCGCACGCCAGGCACTGCTCGAGCGTGCGCGTCTCGAGCGGGATCATGCGCCGGCGCGCATTGCGACCGGCGAGCGCCCGGCGAGCGCGACTGCGTCACCGGACTCCGTGCAGCGCAGGCCTGTCACGATCTCCGCCCCGCCGATGCAGCGCTCCCCGACGTGGAACACCGCGAGCTGGCCCGGCGTCACCGCCAGCTGCGGCTCCTCGAAACGCACCTCGAGCGTTCCGTCGGCGCGCGGCCACAACGCGGCGCCGCCACCTGCGTGGTTGTAGCGGATGCGCACGGTCGCACGCGTGCCCGGCGCGGGCGGCGCAGGCAGGAGCCAGTTGACCGGCCCGGTCACGAGTCCGTCGCGCTCCAGCGCCTGGCGCGGCCCCAGCGTCACGGTGTTCGCGGAGGCGTCGATCGCCACCACGTACCAGCGCTCGTGCATGGCGATGCCCAGCCCCTTCCGCTGGCCGATGGTGTAGTGAAGGATGCCGCGATGCGTACCGACGTGGTTCCCAGCCTCGTCCAGGAACGCGCCGGGCTCGCTGCCGCGCTTCTCCTTGAGCGTTCCCGTGATGTAGCCCGCGTAGTCGCCGTCGGGCACGAAGCAGAGGTCCTGGCTCTCGGGCTTGTCCCACACCGAGAGTCCGAGCCGCTGCGCATGGTTTCGCACTTCGGTCTTCTCGAGGTCTCCGAGCGGGAACACCACGCGCGCCAGCACCGCGTACGGGATCGTGGCGAGCGCGTAGGTCTGGTCCTTGTGCGCGTCGCGCGCTCGGTAGAGCCCCCACGAGCCGTCGGTCTCCTGCCGCACCCGCGCGTAGTGGCCAGTCGCGAGCTTGTCGGCGGCCGCGAGTTCCATGCGCGAGACCAGGTCGCCGAACTTCAAGTGCTGGTTGCACGACGCGCACGGGTAGAGCGTGCGGCCGGTCGCGTAGCCGTCCACCCACGGCTGCATCACGCGCTCGCGGAACACCTGCTCGGCGTCCACGACGTGGTGCGGGAACGACATTCTCATGGCGACCGCCCGTGCCTCATCGATGGCGTCGAGCGTGCAGCAGGCTCGCGGCGATAGCGGTGTGGTGCCGTAGCAGGCGAGCTTCAGCGTGACGCCGGTGACGTCGTGCCCCTGCTCGGCCAGCAGTGCCGCCGCCACCGCGGAATCCACGCCCCCGCTCATCGCCGCCAGCACGCGCAGCCCGGTCACGGCGCCACTCCGGTCGCGGCGCGCGCGGCATGCACGGATTCCGCGATCAATGTGATCGCGCGCCCGACGTTCTCGGCGTGGGACGTGCGGCCGAGCGAAAACCGCAGCGCGCAGATCGCCAGCTCGCGCGGCACGCCCATGGCGGTGAGCACCGGCGAGGGTTCCACGCCGCCGCTCGCGCACGCCGCGCCGGCCGACGCCGCGATGCCGCGCGCGTCCAGCGCCAGCAGCATGTGATCGGCGCGCGCCCCCGGAAACGAGACATTCACGGTGTTGGGCAGCCGCGGTGCGTTCGCGCCGTGCACGATCGCGTCGGGCACGGCGAGCTTCAGCTCGGCCTCGAACGTCTTGCGGAGTGCCAGCACGCGCGCGCCCTCGTCGGCGAGCTCGCGCTTGGCAAGTGCCGCGGCCACGCCCAACCCGACGATGCCGGGCACGTTCTCGGTTCCACCGCGATGTCCGTGCTCCTGGGCACTGCCCCGGAACAGGGACTCGAGCGGCGCCCGGCCGCGCACCACCAGCGCACCCGCGCCCTTGGGCCCGCCGAACTTGTGCGCCGAGAACACGAGGTAGTCCACGCCGAGCGAGTCCACGTCCACCGGCACCTTGCCCGTGCCCTGTACGGCATCACAGTGGACGCGCATGCCCCGCGCGCGGGCGCGGGCGGCGAGCGCCGCCACGGGCTGGAGCACCCCGGTCTCGTTGTTTGCCAGCATGAGTGACAGCACGGTGATGCCCGCGGGCAGGTCGTTCACCGACTCCGGCGGCGTCATGCCGTTCGAGTCGCACGGCAGCGTCGAGTGCTCCCAGCCCAGTCCCTCCAGCACCTGGGCGGCGCCGTGAACGGCGTGATGCTCGATGGCGGCGTACGCAACGTGCTTGCCGCGCTCGCGCTGCGCCCATGCGCTGCCCACCACGGCCAGGTGATCGCCCTCGGTGCCGCCCGAGACGAACACCAGTTCGCGCGCATCGGCGCCGACCAGCGCCGCAGCCTGCTCGCGCGCGCGTTCGATCGCGGCGCGCACACGCTGGCCCTCGCGATGCGCGCTCGAAGGGTTCGCCCCGAGGTCGCGCAGGGCCTGGTGCATGGCCTCAGCGACCTCAGGGCGGACGGGCGTGGACGCGTTGTGGTCCAGATAGATCGTGTCCGACATTTCGTCGCTGCGCGCCTGGCGTCGCCCGCCGCTACTGTCCGGCGAGGAAACGCTCCAGCACGTCGATGCTCTCCTTGGCGCTCGCCGCCTCGGCCGAATTGGGCGCCAAGTCCACCACCTTCTTCCACATGCGGATGGCGTCCCGGTAGAGCCCGGCGTCGGCGAACGCCACGCCCATAGTGAAGAACGCGCAGTGCGAGCGCGGCTGCTTGGCGATCAACTCGCGCAGCAGATCCATGGATTCGCCGTGCTTGCCCTGTGCGTAGAGCGACGTCGCGAGCCGGCAACTTGCCAGCGAATCCATGGGCGAAACCGCGATGGCCTGCCGGTAGTACGCCTGCGCCTCGTCGGCGCGGCTCACGTTGTCGAGCGCCACGCCCAGGTTCACCAGCACCTTCACGTTCTTGGGCTTCACCCGGTTGGCCTTGTCGAACACCTGTGCGGCCTCGGCGTTCTTCTCGCGGTCCAGGTACATGATGCCGAGCCGGTAGAGGTTGTCGAACTTGCTCGAGTCACGCGCCACCGAGCGCTCGAGGAGCGGCAACGAGTCGACGATGGCCGGAACCATCGCGGGCTTCACGGACTTGGCGGCCTTGGTGTCGGCAGCGGGTGCGGCGTGGGCCAATGCGAGTGCGGCGAGCACCGCGAGCCCCGGGAGGACACGCTTCACGGTCAACCTCCAGCAGATGGACAGGGTGTCGGACAAAGCGCCGAGGAGCATACCATGGGCGCATTCGCGTCCGCACCGCGGCCGCGCCGAAGCTGTGGCTGATCAGTCAATTCCGGCCCAAGCGGGTCGTCGACCGACGCGGGACCCCGCAGGTGCCCCTACGCCCCCACCGCCACCGCTCGTGCCAGCGCCTGCTGGAGGTCGGCCCACAGGTCCTCCACGCTCTCGATGCCGGCCGAGACCCGCACCAGGCCCTCGGGGATGCCGGCGCGCTTGCGGCCCTCGGGGCCGATCACCTTGTGCGAAGTGTGCGCCGCGAGGCTCGCCAGCGATTCCACGCCTCCGAGGCTCGCGCCGTGGCGGATGACGCGGAGTGCGTTCACCACGCGCAACGCCGCGTCGGCGCCGCCGCGCACCTCGAACCCCAACAGCGGACCGAATCCCTCCTTCATCTGCTGGCGGGCGATGGCATGGCTCGGGTGGCTGGGCAGGCCGGGATAGAACACCTGCGCCACGTCGGCGTGGTCCGTGAGCCGGCGCGCCAGCTCGAGCGCGTTCGCGTTCCCCGCGCGCACGCGCAACGGCAGCGTCTTGAGGCTCCGCTCGAGCATCCACGCCATGGTCGGATCGGCGATGGGCCCGAACGTCTTCCGCACCTCGTAGAGGGGCGCCAGCATCGCGCGCGAGCCCGTCGCCACACCCGCCAGCAGGTCGCTGTGCCCGCCGAGCGACTTGGTCGCGGAATAGAGCGCCAGGTCGCAGCCAAGCGACAACGGCTGCTGCCCGATCGGCGAGGCGATGGTGTTGTCGATGCTCACCACCGCGCCCTTCTCGTGGCCGAGCCCCGCGGCCGCCGCGATGTCGAAGCACACGAGCGTGGGATTGATCGGCGATTCGAGGTGCAGAAGCCGGGTGTTCGGCCGGAACGCGGCCGCCCACGTCTCGGAGCGTCGCGAATCCACGAACGTGTGGTCCCAGCCGAAGCGCTCCTTGCCCCACTGGAGGAGCGCCTGCGTGCCGCCGTAGCAGGGATCCACGCACACGACGTGGTCGCCGCTACGCAGGACGCTCAGGAACGCGCTGCTGATGGCCCCCATCCCGGATGGAAACAGCAGCGCGTCTTCGGCGCCCTCGAGCGCCGCGAGGCGCTCCTCCACCGCGTGAATGGTGGGATGCCCCTGCCGCTGGTAGAACGAGCCCGCGCTCGTCTGGTCTTGCGCCTCGATCATGTCGTCGAGCGTCTCGAACGAGAACGTGGCGCTGTGCACGATGGGCGTGCTCATGGCGCCGGGGGCGCCGACGTGCGGGCCATGCACGGCGCGCGTCTCGAGGCCGGGTTCGCGGTTCGGCTTCAAGGGGATCCTCCCGGTGGCGGCTGAGAGTGGGTTTGGTTACGGTCCGCACATCTTGAGCGAGGCCCGCCCGTGAAGCCAATTCCGACTGAGGACGTCCGCCGAATCCTCTTCGTCCGGCCGCGTTTCCTGGGCGACGTCTGCCTGACGCTCCCTGCAGTCGACGCGGCGCTGGCGGCCTGCCCGGGCGCCCGCGCGGCGTACGTCACCGAAGCACCGCTGGCGCCCCTCCTGGCCGGTGATCCGCGTTTCGACAGGGTGTTCAGCGTCCCCGCCCGGCCGACGCTCGGCGAGACCCTGGTCCTCGTCAAGCAACTGCGCGCGTTCGCGCCCGACGTCGCGATCGATTTCTTCTGCAATCCACGAAGCGCGGTATGGACGCGCGCCTCGGGCGCGCGTGTGCGCGTGGGTTACCCGAACAAGGGCTGGCGCTCGACGCTCTACACGCATCACGCGCGCCCGCGCGTGCTGTCGTCCACGCTGTTCCACGCCGCGTCGGTGGAGTCGCTCGGCTGGCCGGCGCC
>JAHFBW010000206.1 GCA_023249845.1 Candidatus Eiseniibacteriota bacterium | reverse complement strand
GGGCTCCAGGCCTATGGCCAGCGCGATCCGCTCGTCCAGTACAAGAAGGAGGCGTTCACGCTGTTCGAGACCATGATGGGTGAGGTGTGCGAGGACTTCGTGCAGCGCCTGTTCCGTGTGCAACTCCAGCCATCGGCCGCGCGCCAGGTCATCGCCGAGGCGCCCCGGGCGCCGCGCCAGATGGTGGCGCAGCACGCGGAGTCCGATGCGTTTGGCGGCGGCGGCGTGGCAGCGCCCGCGGCCGGTCCGCAGGCGCCCGCGCAGTCGCGCGCCGCAGCCCAGGCGACGCCTGTGCGCGCGATGCCGCGCGTCGGACGCAACGATCCGTGTCCGTGCGGCAGTGGCAAGAAGTACAAGAAGTGCCACATGCCGCAGGACGAAGGCGTGGAGACCGGCGCGTGAGCGGCCACGACCACGACGGCGCGGCGCGCGTGCTGCGCCTGCTCGCGCGAAAGCTCGAGGAGTATCTCGAGGGCGATGACCTCGCACTCGAGACGCTCGCCGAGGCGCTGGAGCAGGAGGGCGCCTCGCCCGAGGACATACAGGTGGCGGTGATGGGTATTCGCGGCCTGGCCGGCATGGCCGCGCCCGGCGGCTGGGTGGCGGGCTTCCCGGACCGGCACGCGCAGCGCGTGCTCTCCGCCGAGGAGCGCGATTCGCTCACCACGGAGGCGTGGGGTTACCTGCTGGATCTGCGCTCGAACGGCACGCTCGATGCCGACCAGTTCGAGCGCGTACTCGAGGCACTGACGGCATTCGACGAACGCCCGGTCGGCGTGGATCACGCGCGCGACGTGGCGTCTCGGGTCGCACTCGAAGCGCAGGACGGAACCCTTCCCGGAGAGTACCCGCATGGCGACCAGGAAGTCGCGCACTGACGGCGCGGCGCCGTCCGCCGCCAGGAGGAAGAAAGCGGGAGCACCTGCGAAGGCCGCCGCGAGGCAGCCAAATCGGAAGGCGAAGTCCGCGCCCGCGGACGATGCGGTGATCGCCGCCGAGAAGCGCGCGAGCGGAGTCGAGACGCCGGCACGTCGCCGCGCCCCCGCAGTACCCGGGCCCGGCCCGGAGAGGAGCCCGGCCGTGCGCGCTCGTGGTCGCGGCCGCCGAGCGGAGGCGCTCAAACCCGAACCCGAGGTGAACGAGGCCGAGCTCGAGGCGAGCCTCGGCGAGAAGGCTTCGGGCAAGAACCTCGTGGTCGTGGAGTCGCCGACCAAGTCCAAGACGCTCACCAAGTTCCTCGGCAAGGACTTCATGGTGCTTGCTTCGAATGGGCACGTCATGGACCTGCCCAAGAGCCAGCTGGGCGTGGACATCGACAACGACTTCGAGCCCGAGTACGTGCCGATTCGCGGGAAGAACTCCGCGCTCGCCAAGATCCGCGTCGCCGCTCGAAGCGCGAACGCCGTCTACCTGGCGCCCGACCCCGACCGCGAGGGCGAGGCCATCGCCTGGCACCTCGCCAGCCAGCTGAAGGGTGTCAAGCGCCCGGTCCGTCGGCTCACGTTCAACGAGATCACGCAGCGCGCCGTGACCGAAGCGCTGCGGCACCCGCGCGACCTCGACATGAACCTGGTGAACGCGCAGCAGGCGCGGCGCGTGCTCGACCGGCTGGTGGGCTACAAGGTGAGCCCGTTCGTGTGGAGCACGGTCAAGTACGGGCTCTCTGCGGGCCGCGTGCAGAGCGTGGCGCTGCGCCTGATCTGCGACCGCGAGTCGGTGATCCGGGCATTCGTCCCAGAAGAGTACTGGACGCTCGAGGTGGATTACCTGACGCCGGGCGGCGAGCGCTTCACGGCGCGGCTTGTGCGCGTGGGCGAGGACAAGCTCGAGAACGGGCAGCTCCGCGGCGACGCCGCCGGCGAGCGCGCTGCGGCCCTCGCCGACGAGCTGCGCGAGGCCGCCGCCCGCATCGTGGGCATCGACGTGAAGCCCAAGCGGAAGGGCGCCGTGCCGCCGTTCATCACCAGCACACTGCAGCAGGCGGCGAGCAATCGCCATGGCTTCACGAGCCAGCGCACGATGCAGGTGGCGCAGAAGCTCTACGAGGGGATGGAGCTCAGAGGACAGGGCAGCGTGGGGCTCATCACCTACATGCGTACGGACGCGCCACGACTCTCGGACGAGGCACTGACCGAGATCCGCGGCTGGCTCGCCCGGGAGTTCGGCGACGCCTACGTTCCCGAACAGCCGAACCTCTATCGAAGCAAGAAGGGCGCGCAGGAAGCGCACGAGGCCATTCGACCCACCTCGATCGAGCGCACGCCTGCCTCGGTGAGGCCGTTTCTCACCGAGGAACAGTTCAAGCTCTACGACCTGATCTGGAAGCGCGCCGTGGCTTCGCAGGCCACGCCCGCCGAGTTCGACCAGACCTCGGTGGATATCGAAGCCGGCCGGCTCGGCCTGCGCGCGTCGGGAAGCGTGCTGCGCTTCCCGGGTTGGTTGAAGGTGTACGGCCGTGACGAGGACGACGAGGCCGAGGAGGGCCGCCTGCCCGAGCTCGAGCAGGGCTGGGCGCTCTCCGTCGCGAGCGCGCCGAACATGGCCTCGCGGCCCTCCGGCGAGACCTCCGCAGACGAAGCGCCCGCGGCGCCGGTGCGCCCCGAGCAGCATTTCACGCAGCCGCCGCCCCGTTACACGGACGCGTCGCTCGTCAAGGCGCTCGAGGATGAGAACATCGGTCGCCCGAGCACGTACGCCACCATCGTCACCACCATCACGAAGCGCGATTACGTCGAGCGCGAGGGCCGGTCATTGAAGCCCACGGATCTCGGCATGCTCGTGACGCGACTGCTGGTCGAGCACTTCCCGGACGTGTTCAACGTCGAGTTCACCGCCGGGATGGAAGAGGAGCTGGACGAGGTCGAAGAGGGCAAGCGCGAGTGGCATCACGTCGTCCGCGACCTGTGGACACCGCTCCACAAGGACCTCGAGGACCTGAAGGGGAAGACGGGCGCGATCAAGAAGAGCCTGCTCGAGAAGACCGACATCACCTGCCCCTCGTGCGGGAAACACAAGCTCGTGAAGAAGTACGGCCGGAATGGCGCGTTCCTCGCGTGCCCCGGCTACCCGGAGTGCAAGCACACGCAGCCCTTGGACCAGGCCGAGCTGCCGGTGCCGGTCGAGGGCAAGTGCGAGTTGTGCGGCGCGGGGCTCGTGGCGCGGCAAGGGCCGTACGGCCGCTACATCCATTGCGAGCGCCGGCCGGACTGCAAGTTCACCAAACCGTTCACGCTCGGCGTGCCGTGCCCGCAGTGCGGCCAGGGCGAGCTCGCCGAGAAGCGCAGCCGCCGCGGCAAGATCTTCTACTCGTGCACCCGCTGGCCGGAGTGCGACTTCGCGCTGTGGGACAAGCCCGTCGCAAAGGCGTGTCCGAACGGCGACTCCCCGCTCATGGTGGAGAAGACCTACAAGTCCGGCATGTCGCTCGTGTGCCCGAAGTGCCGGACCAAGGTGGCCGCCGAGCCCGCCAGTGCGTGACGCGCTCGAGAGCTTTCTCTCCGAGCTCAAGGCGACCCGCCGCGCCTCGCCGCACACCTTGGCCGCCTACCGCCGCGACCTGACGCGCGTCGTGGACATTGCCGCGGGCGCGGGGAAGCCGCTCGCCGCGGCCGCGTGGGACCAACCGCTGCTCGAGCGCGCCATGCGCGAGCTTTACCGCACCGGCCACGCCGCCTCGAGCTCGGCACGTGCGCTGGCGGCGTGGCGCAGTTTCGGACGCTACCTCGTTCGCCGCGGGCTCCTGACCAGCGATCCGGCCCGCGGTCTGCCGTTCCCGCGCCTGCCGCGCCGGCTGCCGCGCACACTGCCGCGAATCGACTTGGGCGGCGCGCTCGACCGGCTCGCCAGCGCGAGCGACCAGGACGTGGCGCGCGATCTGGCGTTGCTCGAGATGATGTACTCGTCCGGGCTCAGGCTCTCGGAGTTGGTCGGCCTGCACCGCGGCGACCTGGACCGCGGGGCCCGGCTTCTGCGCGTGCGCGGCAAGGGGCGCAAGGAGCGCGTGACACCCGTGGGAGACCGCGCGGTCGTGGCACTCGACCGATACCTCGCGCACGAGGACCGCACGAGCGGTCCGCGTGACGAGCCGCTGTTTCGCGGCCGCGCCCGGTCCGGCGTGCCGGGGACGCTCTCGCCGCGCACCGTGCAGCGTGTCGTCCGCCGGCGGCTGGCGCAGGTGGCGGGCGGACTCGGCGTGACGCCACACGCGCTCCGCCACTCGTTCGCGAGCCACCTGCTCGACGCCGGGGCCGACCTGCGCGCGATTCAGGAGCTGCTCGGGCACGCTTCGCTCGCGAGCACCCAGGTGTACACGCATGTCTCGCGCACGCGGCTCCAGAAGGCCTATGCGCAGGCCCACCCGCGTGCCTGAGCGGCGCCGGCCCGCCCGACACCTGGCGATGGCCGTCGCGATGTTCGCGCTGGTCGCCTCAGGCTGCGCGAGGAAGCAGCCGCCGACGGGGGGACCGCCGGACCTGGACCCGCCGCTCGTGATCGCGTCCGACCCGGATTCCGGCGCCACGTCCGTGCCGCGTGACGCGCGGCTCTCGGTGGAGTTCAGCGAGGGCATGGATCCGCGCTCGACCACGGTGGGGGTGGAGGTGGCGCCGCGCGTGGACGTGAAGCAGCGCCGCTGGAGTGGCCGGCGGTTGACACTCGTGCTCGCCGACTCGCTCCGCCGGGACCACGCCTACACCTTGTTCGTGGGCAGCGATGCTCGTGACCGCCATGGGAACCCGCTGCGCGTCGGCCGCGCCATCCCGTTCACGACCGCCGCGACATTCCCGCCCGGCATCATCGAAGGCGAGGTCCTCGCCACCGGGTTCACGGCGCCGGGCACCTACCTGTGGTGCTATCCCGAAGGTGTGGAGCCCGACAGCACGGCGCGCGACTTCGAGGCCGTGGGGCTCGCGGGCGAAGGCGGAGCGTTCCGCATCACGGGGCTCAACGTGCCCGGGCGCTATCGGCTGTGGGCGTTCGCCGACCTCAACAAGAACCACTCTTTCGAGCCCGGCCAGGACCTGCTCGCCGGCGCCGACACCACGCTGTCGCTCACCGCCGGTCAGGCGCTGGCGAGCGGCGTCCGACTGCGCGTGGTGAATCCCCGAGCGCCGGGACGCGTCAAAGGGACAGTGCTCGATTCGCTGCGCGACTCGCGCGGCACGCTGCGGCTGATCGTCATCTCCGAGAGCGACTCCACGCGCCGGCTGCTCTACGATATCGACCCCTCCGGCGCGTACGACTTCGGTTGGGAGCCGGGGACCTATCGCGTGCGGGCGTTCCGTGACACCGACCGGAACAAGGTGTGGAAGCGTGACGAGGAAGGGGCGAGCGAGGAGCGGCGCGTCGTGGTGTCACCGGGCGAGTCGCAGGAGCTGCCCACGTTCGTGCTGGTCCGACCGAAGTCGGCCGAGCCATCACCGTGAGGCGTTCATGAGGGTGGCGTTCACCAAGATGCACGGCGCGGGCAACGACTTCGTTGTCGTGGACCATCGCGAGCCGTTCCTGCCCGCCGCGAGGCGCGAGCTGTTCAGGTCGTGGTGTGACCGCCGCCGCGGCATCGGCGCCGATGGCGTGTTGCTGCTCGAGCGCGATCCCGAGTTCGATTTCGCGATGCGCTACCACAACGCCGATGGTGGTGTCGCCGAGTTCTGCGGCAATGGCGCGCGCTGCATCGCCCGCTTCGCGCTGGAGCGCGGCCTCGGGCGCGGCGGCGAAGTGAAGTTCCGCACCGACGCCGGGATGAAGCGCGCGCGCTCCACCGAAGACGGCCGCATCGCGCTGTGGTTCGGGGCTGTCTCGGACGGCGAGCCCATGACGCTGGAGGCGGCGGGCCGCACGTTCACCGGACGCCGCGTCGTGGCCGGTGTGCCGCACCTGGTGATCCCGGTGCCGCGCGTCGCGGACGTGCCGCTCGCCGAATGGGCGCCCCCGCTGCGCGCGCACGTGCTCCTGGGCCCCGAGGGCGCGAACGTGGACTTCGTCGCGCGCCAGCCCGACGGCCGTGTCGCCATGCGCACCTGGGAGCGGGGCGTCGAAGGCGAAACGCTGGCCTGCGGCAGCGGCGCCATGGCGAGCGCGCTGTGGGCGGTGGTGGAGGGGGCGAGCGCGCCCGTCACCATCGCGACCGCGGGCGGGGAGAACCTTGTCGTCAACTTCGGCCGTGGGGCGAGTGAACGCGAGGCCACGCTCGTGGGCCCCGCCGTGAGTGTCTTCACCGGAGAGTGGCAGCGGACTTGAACCGGCGTGCCCAGCCGCCGTGACGAGGAGGGAGTCATGTTCGAGGGTCTCTCGGTCGCGATGGTG
>JAHFBW010000013.1 GCA_023249845.1 Candidatus Eiseniibacteriota bacterium | reverse complement strand
CCCCGGACCAGGGGAGCGCCCCTCGCGAGGTCGCCGCGAACCACCGGTGAAGGTGCCCCATGAACAGCAGGCGCTCGGGGACCGCTTCCCAGTTCCGCGCGAGTCGCTCGGGCGAATCCGGAATCGATGGCTGCTCCCACAGATCCAAGCCGGATCGCGGATCGAGACAGGGTTCGATGTGGCAGAAGTGGCAGTCGCCGAAGCTCAGCCGCGCTTGGTACGACCGAATGTACGCCAGCGCCTCAGAACTGAATCGATCCGCCAGCATTTCCATTGGCGCGGTGCAGAGGCCGAAGTCGTGATTTCCCCACACCCCCACCACGCCCGCCCCGGCCAGGATCGCGCACGTCTCATCGATCGCCTCGCCGTCCTCGCTCACGTCGCCGAGGCATACGAACTGTTCAACGCATGCGCTCTGGAGTGTCTGGATCGCCCAGCAGAGCCCCGCGACATCCTCATGGATGTCCGAAAGCAGTCCGAGTCGCATCCGCACCCTTCCCCGTGCAACCCTCGATCGCGGCCTCCTCGGTGGGGAAGCAATCGATCACGACGCCCAGCCGGATGAGTGCGAAAAGGTCCTGCACTCGTTTGTTCGCAGCCACGAGACAAACGCGGCCTCCCCGCTCGGCGAAGCGCTGGTGAGCGTCCACCAGCGTGCCGAGGCCGAGGGAGTTCAGCAGGTCGACGTCCCGTAGGTTGATCACCAGGCAGCGCAGGCGCTCACCGTCGAGTCCCTTGACGATGCCGCGGAACTCCTCCGACTCCTCGCCACCCAACAACGACTGATGGGGTCGAAGCACGGCGACCTCGCCCAACCGTCTCACTGAGACATATTTCAAATCCATCTCGGCCACCACAACCTCCAACCGCGGGCTCAGGTATATGAGACCTTCTCCCTGTACGTCGCGCCGCCGGCCGAGCTGTGACGCCCGTGCCCAGGGCGCTCGCGCGGGCGGGAAGCGTCGAAGAGGAGGACCACTCCATGAACGCTCGGGAATGCCCCAAGTGCCGGCACATGATGGAGCCGGGATTCGTGCTCGACAAGGGGTCACTACAACTCGCCGAACGCGCCCGAGTGGCTCGAAGGTGATCCCGTGAGAAGCTTCTGGCACGGTGTCAAGACGAAGGGCCGCGAGCGACACGGGGTGCGGACGTTCCGCTGCACGAGGTGCGGCTACCTCGAGTCTTACGCCATCGAGGATTGAGACGCACGCCGGTCCGGTCTCAGAGCGCCACGCGCTCGCCTTCCGCCGCCACGCGCATGCCTGCTCGCTTGATCCGCAGCCGCTCGGCGGACTTGGGGTCCAGCGCGCGATTCGTGTGATTCAGGTGGATGAACCGCACGCGGGCACGCGTCGCCTCCGGCAGGGGCGCCAACCGATCGAGCGTCTCCACGACGTACGGGTGCGGGATCTCGCGCATGTCACGGCCGGGAAGCTCGGCGCCGTCGAAGAACGTGCCGTCCAGGTAGGCCACGTTCACGTCGTGCAACATCCCTTCGACGCGGCGGTCCCAGCGCTCCCACTTGTCTATGTCTGGCAGGAACGCCACCGAGCCGCCGGCCCCGGCGATGCGGAAGCCCACGGTCTCCGAGAACTCGTCGCGGTGCGGCACGAGGAACGGCGTCACGCTCAACGAGGCGGTGGGCGCCACCGCGGAGTCGGCGACGAGCGGCCGAAGCTCGATGTTCCTGAGCTTCACGAGCTGGCTCCATGGGCCGTTCGCACTCAGGTAGTCGCGCATGCGTGGCATCGCCCACACGGGCATGTCGCGGGCACCCATGGCCTCGCGTCCCAGGTGCATGAGCCCGGTGTAGTGGCCGATGTGCGCGTGCGTCAAGAACACGCCGGCCAGCGAACACGCGGGTGCTTCGCGAGCCATGCGCGCGAGCTGGGCTCGAAAGTCGGGCGTCGCGTCGAACAACCACCAGCGGCGCGAGCCCGGGTCCACGAGCGCCAGGCTTGCCACGTTCTCGTGCCGGCCGCTCGTGCAGCAGGCCTTGCGGCAACCGGCCTGGGGCAGTCCCCCGTCCTGGGCGATGCCGAGCACGACGGTGTAGGGCCCGGTCGCTGGGGCGGCGTGCGTGCCGCTCGAGGGCAGGAGCATGAAGGCGAAAAGGCCGAGGCGCGCGAACCGCCCCGGCCCTCGCTTCGACAACGCCCCGCTCACGCGGGGGGGTTCGTCGGGACCTGCACGGGCATCGCCTCGCCCGCGGTGATGGCGGCCGCCTCCGTCGGAAACGTGTCGAACACCATCGACAGCTTCGTGATGATGAGCAGGTTGTGGATCCGTTTGTCCACGCGCGCGAGCAGCACGTGCGCGCCGCGCTTGGCGAATCGCTGATGGGCTTCGACCAGCGCGCCCAGTCCCGGCGTGCTCACCCAGTCGATCTCCCCCAGGTCCACGACGATGAACTTCAAGTTGCTGGCGTTGAGCTGGCTGGCGATCTCGCGGAACTCATCGGTCTCCGTGTCGCCCACGAGCCTGCGCTCGGGCCGGACCACCGCGAAGCCCTCCGCCACCCGCACGGAGTTGTATTTCGGGCGCTGCTTCTCCATTTCGACCTCCTGAGCCCTCGCCGGGAACGACCCGATCGGCCGGTCCATGGACCCTTCTGCCCCCATCGTCGGGCACACCGGGGTGTCGTGACAATGCGAGGCCACGGGTGGACGTGCCGGGGAGCCATTCCCTACGCTGGCGGCCCCATGGACCCCCGCGCTACCTTCCGCCAGCTGTTCGGGTCGCCGCGCGCCTTGATCGGGATGGTGCACGTGGGCGCGCTCCCCGGCACGCCCACGGCGCACCACTCGGTGGAGCGCCTGGTCCAGCATGCGCTCGGCGAGGCGCGCGCGTACCGAGACGCGGGTTTCAACGCACTCGCGGTGGAGAACATGCACGACCGGCCCTATCTGAAAGGTGGCGTCGGCCCCGAGGTGACCGCCGCGATGGCGGTGCTCGCACACGAGATCAAGCGAGAGACCGGGCTCCCGCTCGGCGTTCAGGTGCTGGCGGCCGCGAACCGCGAGGCGATCGCGGTGGCGCACGCCTGCGGCGCGGAGTTCGTGCGCGTCGAGGGCTTCGTGTTCGCGCACGTCGCGGACGAGGGCATCGTGCAGTCGTTCGCGGGCGAGCTCATGCGCTATCGGCGCGCAATCGGCGCCGAGCGCGTGCGCGTGTTCGCCGACATCAAGAAGAAGCACTCCTCGCATGCGCTCACCGCGGACGTGTCACTGGCTGAGACCGCGCGCGCGGCGGAGTTCTTCCTGGCGGACGCACTGGTGGTGACCGGCACGGCGACCGGTGAACCCGCCGAGCCCGCCGATGTGGCCGCGGCACGTGACGCCGGCCACCTCCCCGTGCTGGTGGGCTCAGGGCTGACACCCGCGAATCTCGCGAGCTACGCGCATGCCGACGGCTTCATCGTGGGCTCGTCCGTGAAGCAGGGCGGCCTGTGGTCCAACGCGCTCGACGCCGATGCCACGCGCGCGATGGTCGCGGCGTTCGCGGCACTCGCGCCGCGCGGCGCATGAGTCGAACGGCCGACTCCTCGCAGATGACGCCCGACCTGGTCCTGCTCGGCAACCTGCTCGTGGACGACGTGGTGTTCGCGGACGGCCGCACGCGCATGGCGCAGCCGGGAGGCGCGATGCTCTACGCCTCACTCGCCGCGGCGCTGTGGGGCGTTCGCGTGGGCTGCGTGAGCTTGCGCGGCGACGACTATCCGCCCACCGCGCTCGCCGCGCTCCGCGAGCGCGGCGTGGCGCTCGACGGAGTGCACGATCTGCACGCGAACGGCGTGCGCACCTGGCTCCTCTACGAAGGCGTGTCACGACGCGTGGTCCACCGCCTGGGATGCCCGTCGCACGAAGCGGTCTCGCCCGACCCCGCGCACGTGCCCGAAGAATGGCGGAAGGCTCGCGCATTCCACCTCGCACCGATGCCGATCGCGACCCAGCGTGCGCTGGTGCTCGCCATTCGCGGCTGGGAATCCGCGGAGCGCCCGGCGATCGTCTCGCTGGACCCGCACCTGCCCATCTCGCCCGAAACGCTTGACGACTGGCGCGAGCTGCTCGCGCACGTGGACGCGTTCTTCCCGAGCGACGACGAAGTGCGCTGGCCCGGCGACGAGGCGGACGCACTCCGCGCGCTCTCGTCGCTCGCCGGCGGGAAGCTGCGATTCGTGGCGTGGAAGCGGGGCGCTTCGGGCGGCACGCTGCACGACATGCAGGCCGCCGGATTCAAGCGATGGCGACCGAGCCTTGAGCGCGCCGTGGATCCCACCGGAGCGGGCGACGTGTTCGCGGCCGGGTTCCTGTCCGCGTGGCTCGAAGGCGCGGAGCCGGGCGTTGGCCTGCGCCGTGCGGTCGCGTCGGCCGACATCGCGATCCGCGCCTGGGGTCCCGACGGACTGCTCTCGGCCTCGCCGGCCGACGTGCGTGCTTCACTCGGGGCAGGTGTGGCCGAGCGCTCCGCAGCGACACGGCATTCCGGCGGCGCCGAGGCGGGAACGTGACGATGGAGCGCCTGCGCATCGCCGAGCTGGTCGCACGCGCGCTCGCGGCCCATCGCCCCGTGGTGGCGCTCGAGACAACGGTCGTCACGCACGGGCTCCCGAGCCCCGAAGGCGTGCGCGCCGCACGCGCCATGGAGGCCCAGGTGATCGCGGGTGGCGCCATTCCGGCCACGATCGGACTACTGGATGGCGAAGTGCGCGTCGGGCTCACGCCGGAAGAGCTCGAACGACTCGCCGCCACGCCGGACGTGCCCAAGGTGAACCTCGGGAACCTCGCGGCCGTGCTGGTGGCACGCGGCGTCGGCTCCACCACGGTGGCGGCCACCATGCTGGCCGCGCATCACGCCGGCATCGGCGTGTTCGCCACGGGCGGCATCGGCGGTGTTCACCGAGGCGCATCCGAGACCGACGACGTGAGCGCGGATGTCACCGCGCTGGCTCGCATCCCGGTGACTGTGGTGTGCTCGGGTGCCAAGGCCATTCTGGATCTGCCACGCACGGTGGAGCGGCTCGAGACGCTGGGCGTGCCCGTGCTGGGCTGGCGGTGCGACCATTTCCCCGCGTTCTGGCGGCGATCGAGCGGGCTCCGCGTGGACCAGCGCTTCGACGATATGGCGCGGCTCGCCGACGCGGTGCGCACTCACCACACGCTCGACACCGGCACGGGGATCGTGGTCGCGAACCCGGTGCCCGAAGCCGACGAACTGGACGAGCGCACGTACGAGCGGGCCCTTGCCGCCGCGTTCGCGGAAGTCGGGTCGCAGGGCAGCGGCGGCCGCGGCGTCACGCCCGCCCTCCTCGAACGGATGCAGCGCCTGAGCGGCGGCGCGACGACCCGAACGAACAGCGCGCTCCTCACGAGCAATGCCCGCGTCGCGGGGGAACTCGCGGTGGCCCTCATCCGGTCTTGAGCGCCGGTCGGCCCGCGCAGCACCCGGTTGGTGGCATGGAATCCGGCGCTGGTCGATGGCGCGTGGAACTCAACGCGAATTCGGGTCAGTTTCTTCGGCGCGGACGGCAACCTCCCACAGCGCCGGCCCGTACAGCGGACATCGCGCGTCGGCCGCGACGCGCAGAAGAGCGCCGACCGTGACCCGGCGCGACCCCAGCGAGGCCGCATGCCCAACGGCCTCCCCCGGAGCCCGCATGCGAACCCTTCTCCGCTTCATGTTGTTCGGCGCGGTCGCCATTCCGGCATTCGCGCAGGATCCGCCGCCTCCCGACCCGCCCGGAGCTTCGCATCCTCCGGTGCACGCGGTGCGGACGGATCGGCCGGTCAGCGTGGACGGCCTGTTGAACGAGGACGTCTGGAAGAACGGTGAGGCGATCTCGTCGTTCACCCAGCGCGACCCCGACCAGGGCCTGCCCCCTCGCCAGCGCACCGAAGTGCGCCTCGCGTTCGACGACGACGCGGTCTACGTAGGCGCAAGGCTCTACGACACCGCGCCGGACTCCGTGGTCGCGCGCCTCGCACGTCGGGACAACAGCGCGGGCTCGGACGCGTTCGGCGTCATGTTCGATCCCTACCGCGACAAGCGCACCGGCTACTACTTCATGGTCACCGCCGCGGGCGTGCTGCTGGACGGGATCCTCATGAACGACGGCTGGGACGACGACTCGTGGGATGGCGTATGGCAGGCGCGCGCCCAGCGCGACAAGGAAGGCTGGACGTGCGAGATGCGCATCCCGTTCTCGCAGATGCGCTTCCGTTCGGGCGAGCACATGGTATGGGGCGTCAACTTCCAGCGCACGCTCACCCGCCACGGGGAGCAGGACGCGCTCGTCTACACGCCGCGTGGCGGCTCGGGCTACGTATCGCGATTCCCTGAGCTGCAGGGGCTGGATGGTTTGAAGTCGCCGAGGCACATCGAGGTCACCCCGTACGTGACGAACAAGACCGAGCACCTGAGCTTCGAGAACGGCAGCCTGTCCACGTACGACCCGGCGGATCCGTTTCACGGCGGCTGGAAGGCGAAGCCCGCCGCGGGCGGCGATCTGCGCACCAGCCTGGGCTCCAAGCTCACGCTGAACGCGTCCATCAATCCCGACTTTGGTCAGGTCGAGATCGACCCCGCGGTCGTGAATCTCTCCGACGTCGAGAGCTTCTTCAGCGAGAAGCGGCCGTTCTTCACCGAGGGCGTCAGCATCTTCCGCTGTGGCAACAACGGCGCGAACGACTACCCCGGCTTCAACTGGCCGGAACCGATCTTCTTCTACTCCCGCCGCATCGGCCGCACGCCGCAGGGCAGCACGCCGTCGGCGGACTACACGGACATGCCGCTCGCCACGCACATCCTGGGCGCCGCGAAGATCACCGGACAGCTCATGCCCGGCTGGAACGTGGGCACCGTGCAGGCGCTCACGAACCGCGAGGAAGCGACGCTCCGGACCGGGGCGAACGAGACGCGCTATGGCGTCGAGCCGCTCACGTATTACGGCGTGTTCCGCGGCATGCACGAGATGAACGACCGCCGCCAGGGCCTGGGACTCATGACCATGACCACGGCGCGGGTGTTCGATGGCAGCGGCGATCCGCTGCGCGACCAGTTGAATCGCAACTCGGTCGTGACCGCGATGGACGGCTGGACGTTCCTCGACCAGAAGCGCAAGTGGGTGATCTCGGGCTACGCGACAGGCTCCGTGGCGCAGGCCGGCACCGCGCGCATGACGAACCTGCAGCGTTCGTTCCCGCACTACTACCAGCGCCCGGACCGGCCCGATCTCGGCGTGGACCCGACGGCCACGTCACTCGCCGGCTGGGGATCGCGGCTATGGCTCAACAAGCAGGAGGGCGACGTCATTTTCAACGCCGCCCTCGGTGCGCTCTCGCCGGGCTTCGACAACAACGATCTCGGCTTCCTGTTCGGCGGTGACGTCGTGAACGCGCACGTGTTCACGGGCTACCAGTGGCAGAAGCCGAACTCGTGGCGGCAGTACGCGAACGTGATGGGCGCGCTCGCGTCCACGTGGGACTTCGGCGGGAACAGCTCGCTCAAGGCGCTGTGGATCGGCGGCAACCTCGAGCAGCGCAATCGTTGGAGCTGGAACGCCAGCACGTTCATCCAGGGCGCGGCATTCAGCCCGCGCAAGACACGCGGCGGGCCGCTCATGGCGTCCAAGCCGTCGGCGAGCTGGAGCCTGTATTTCGACACGAACGGGAACAAACCGTGGTTCTGGTACATCAGTGCCAACCCCTACATCTCAGCGGATGGTTCATGGTCGCAAAGCGTGAACCCCAGCATTCGCTGGCGCCCGGTGCCGAACCTGGGACTCGAGGGCGGACCGGACTTCTATCGCGGCCACACCGATTCACAGTTCTGGGACAACAACGGCACGCTGGCGACAGGCTCGCGGTTTGCCGAGCTCGAGCAGACGCAGCTGTCGATGAACCTGCGCGCCGACTACTCCGCGACGCCGAACGTGAGCTTCCAGGTATTCCTCCAGCCGCTGATCAGCACGCTCCGTTTCCACGACTTGAAGGAGTTGGCGCGCTCGCGCACTTACGAGTTCGTGCCGGTGGCCCCGGGGCCAGGGACGGGAGGCACGTTCGGCTCGCTGCGCGGTAATGCGGTCGTGCGCTGGGAGTACCTGCCGGGTTCCACCGCCTACCTCGTGTGGACTCAGGAACGTGCGGCCGAGGACGGCGTGGACGAGTTCGACATGGCGCACTCCTACCATGTGGTATCGCGCGCCCCGGCGAACAACGTGTTCATGGTGAAGCTGGCGCACCACTTCGATCTCTAGCGCTGGGACTATTCATGAGCTGCTGCTGCGAACACGCCCAGACCGCACCTTCCGGCGTCGCAGAGCCCGGTCGCTCCTCGACGTGTCGTCCAGACACGACTGCGTCGCGACCGGGCTCTGCTCCTTGTCTGGCGCGGCCTGGACGTATTCTCGCGACGCAGCTCATGAATAGACCCCGCTAGTCCTTCGAGCAACCGACGCCCGCCACGGTTCCGACGGCGCGGGGGCGTTCGTGTCTGCGCGAAGGCGGCGACTTCGTGCTTGACCCACCCGCGGGCGCCCACTTCTAATTCCTCGAGTGTCCCACGCCCGCCTCGAGGAAGTCCGTGAGCCGTCCCGTCCCGCACCTCGCGTTGCTCCTGGCCACGCTCGCGTTGCTGCACGCGTGCGCCGCGTCGGGCCAGCCGCACGTCACCGGCCGCTGGAGCGCGCCGTTCGACATGCAGGCGGTGGCCATCCACACCGCGCTCCTGCGCGGGCCGCAGGACTCCTGGCGATTCACGTGGTGGTCGGGCTTCGATGGTCTGGTCCTGCACGACTGGAATTACCTGCCCGGCCCATTCGACTCAAGTGCGAGCTTCCCCTCGCGGACGCTGGCAGCCACTCCCGACAACTTCTACGAGAGCGGCTTCACCATCTCCGCCGCGGGCCGGCTGCTCTCGCTCGGTGGCCTCGTTCATTACCACAACGACGGCTCGAGGCGCGCCGTGTCCTACGACCCGGTGAGCCAGCAGAGCATGGTGAACTCGAGCCTTGCCGTGGAGCGTTTCGAGCCGACGCTGACCGCACTTGCGGATGGCCGCGTGCTCGTCTCGGGCGGCACCCGCTGGATCTACTCGGCGGGATTCGGCGGACGCGCGCCCCGGCCCGGCGCTTCCGCCGAGCGCGAAGTACGGAGCGACCTGCTCCGCTTGGCACTCCACCCGGTGCCCGAGTGGCAGGACAGCACCGAGGACGGCTGGGGCTCGGCTCGGCGCCCTCCGCCTCTGGAGCAGCATTCGGCCGTGGTGGACGCCGCGGCCGGCTCGCGCATGCTCGTCTTCGGAGGTCACGACGACACGGCACCCGGCGGCCCTGAGGTGGTGAACGAGACCGTCTGGCAGCTCGTGCGCGCCGACGAGGACCCGACCCGGCAGGTCGTGTGGACGTGGGACACGGTGAAAACGGCGGCGGACGCGATCGCGGGGCGGCCGGTGGGTCGTTGGGCGCACGCCGCGGTGCTCACGTCGGACCGACGCATGATCGTGTTCGGTGGTCGCTCGCCAGCGGGCGCCCTCGCCGACAGCTGGCAGTTGCAGCTCGCGGTGCCGTTCGGAGCTAGCGCGCCGTGGAAACGCTTGGCACCGGTGCCCGATCCCGTTCACGGCACGCCGTCGGCACGCTGGGGGCACGCCGCGGTGTACGAGGCGGCCGGGAATCGAATGATCGTGTTCGGTGGCCGTGATGCCGGCGCGCTCGCCCCGGACGACAGCTGGGAACTCTCGCTCGGGGCCATGCCGGCGTGGCGCCGGCTCGTCTCGAGCGGGCAGCCGCGCGAGGGCCACAGCGCCGTGTCGAGCAACGTGAGCTACCCGCGCGTGTGGCTCTTCGGCGGCCGATCGGCGGGTGGCGCCAGGAACGACGTCATGGAGTACCGGCTCGACACCGGGACCTGGCGCACGCCCGTCCTCGCCGCCGGCAGCCCGGTTCCCCCCGCGCGCGCGGACCACGCCGCATTCCTGGGTGGCGACGACGGCATGACCATCTCCGGCGGCGAACTCGGCGATGGCTCGCTCGACGACCGCGTCTGGCGGCTGCGATTCATCACGCCGTTCTTCGAGCCCTCGCAACTCGTCTGGGTGCTCGATCCGCCGCAGGCGAAGAGCCCGGGCCCGCGCGCGGGCCACACGCTGGTCCCCGAGGACGTGCTCGTCACCGCGCGGCGATTCGAGATCTATGACTCCGAAGCCAGCACTTCGGGAACCCCCGGCGCGACACTCGAGCTGCCCGCAAGCGCCAAGCGCTTCGTTTACTACTACCCGTCCATGATCGTGCTCCCGGGCGGGCACGTGTTCCACGCCAACGGATCGAACACCGGCGTGCTCGACCTCGCGACCAGCACGTGGACTGCGCTTCCCGGCGGCTACCCCGGGGGCACCGCCGGCCAGATCGTGCACTACGCTCCCGGTCGCGTCATGCGCTGCGGTGGCAACTCCCGCTCCGGGCTCACCGACGTCATCGCGTTCGACGCCCAGGACCAGAGTCCTGGCTGGACGCCGTGGACGCTCGGCAAGCTCCAGTCAAGGATCCTTCACAAGGCGACGCTGCTGCCCACGGGTGACGCGCTCGCGACCGGGGGGGTGCGCGACGTCTCCGATCCGCTGGGCGTTCGCCGCCCGCAGCTCTGGAACGAAACGGCGGGCTGGAGCGACTCCACCACGCTCGAGCCCGAACCCGTGCTACGCGGCTACCACGGCACCGCCACGCTGTTGCCCGACGGCCGCGTGCTCACCTCGGGCGGCTACTCCGCAGACGCCGCACCGTACAAGGGCTGCGTGTTCGAACCGCCGTACCTGTTCGACTCGAACGGAGACCTCGTGCGCCAGACCATCATCACGGGCGTGCCGGATTCGTCGACCTACGGTTCGCAGCTCGTGCTGGGCACCGAGGTCCCCGCCGACGCGGTCAACATCGTCGGCGCATGCGTCATGCGACCGTGCGCGGTGACGCACGATGCCAACTTCGAGCAGCGCCGCGTGCCGCTCGCGTTCGCGCTCGACGGCGGATCGTTCCGAGTGACGCTGCCCGGATCACCGAACCTCGCGCCACCGGGCGACTACATGCTGTTCGTGCTGCGCGCCGTGAACGGCGTGGCGGTGCCGTCCATCGCTCGCTGGATCCGGCTCGCGCCCGGATCCGCGCTTGCAGTGCCACCGTTTCGTGCGGCGCTGTCGTTCGAGCGGCCGTGGCCCAATCCGGCGGGCACGGGCATCCACCTGCGCTGGTCGGTGGCGCGGCCGGGCCCGATGCGACTGGAGGCGCTCGACGCAGCGGGCCGGCGCGTGCGCTCCATCGTCGAAGGCGTCGGCGCGGCGGGGGCGAACGGCGCGTGGTGGGACCGCCGCGACGACAGCGGTCGCGCGCTGCCGCCCGGGCTCTACTTCGTTCGGTTGCGGGCCGCGGGCGAGTCCGCGGCGTGGCCGGTGGTGATCGCGCGTTGAGCCGTGAGGCCGCGCGCCGGGGATCTGTTACCGCCCGCCGCGCATGACGTCGAGCATGCCGGGTTCGGTGCCGGCTCGCGCCGCGGCGCCGGCCTCGGCCTCGGGGGCGCTATCGCCCTCGCCCGGCGCCAGGAACAGGTTCTGCTCGAGGCCGTGCTGGCGATCGTAGAGGTCGCGGTAGCGACCGTTCGCGGCGTGGAGCGTGGCGTGGTCACCGCGCTCGACGATCCGGCCGTCCTCGACGACCAGGATCTGGTCGGCGCGGCGGATGGTCGAGAGCCGGTGCGCGATCACGAACGTGGTGCGGCCCCGCATCAGATGCTGGAGCCCGGCCTGGATGAGCGACTCGCTCTCGGAGTCGAGGCTCGACGTGGCCTCGTCGAGGATCAGGATGCGCGGATCGGCCAGGATGGCGCGTGCGATGCTCACGCGCTGGCGCTGGCCGCCCGAGAGCTTGATGCCGCGTTCGCCGACCACAGTGTCGAGCCCGCCCGGGAAACGGTCGGCGAACTCGTCCACGCGCGCGATATGGCACGCCTCGCGAATCTGCCCGTCCGTCGCGTTCGGGCGGGAGAACGACACGTTCTCGCGAATCGTGCCTGCGAACAGGAATGTATCCTGAAGTACGACGCCAAGCTGAGTGCGGTAATGGTCGAGCCTCGCCGTGGTGAGGTCCACGCCGTCCACCGTGACGCGGCCGGCATTCGGCGAGTGGAACGCAGCGATCAGGCCGATGATCGTGCTCTTCCCCGAGCCCGACGAACCCACGAGCGCGGTCACGGTGCCCGCGGGCGACTGAAACGAGACGCCGCGCAACACCGGCTTGTCAGCCTCGTACGCGAAATCCACGTGGTCGAACGCCACGTCCCCACGCAGCGAGCCCAGCGCCACCGTGCGGCGCGGGTCCGTGTCCTCGGGTGATTCCGACAGCACCTCGCGCGTGCGCTCGAGCCCGGCCAGCGACTCCGTGAGCTGTGTTCCGATCGAGACGATCTGGAAGATGGGCGCGATCAGGAAGCCCAGAAACATGGTGTAGGTGAAGTAACCACCCAGCGTGAGCTGCCCGGCGAAGATGTGGCGCGTGCCCACGTACATGATGATGGCGCCGACCAGGCCGAGCAGCAGCGAACTCGAGAGCTGCATGACGGATTGCGCGGTGAGCGTGGCGAGCACGTTGTCCAAGAGGCGCTTGACGCCCGCGGCGAACACGCCCTGCTCGCGCTCCTCGGCGTGGTAGCCCTTCACGGTGCGCACCGCACCGAGCGATTCCGTGAGGCGCCCCTGCACCTCGGCGCCGATTTTGCCGCGTTCGCGGAAGATGGGGCGCATGGTCGTGAACGCGCGGTTCAGGATGAACGTGAAACTCAGCAGCACGGTGGCGGTGATGACCGTCATGAGCGCGTTGATGCGCAACAGCACGCCGAGCGACAGCACGGCAGTGAGCAGGCCGCCCGCGAACTCCACGAGCCCGGTGCCGATCAGGTTCCGCACGCCCTCGACGTCGTTCATGATCCGCGACACCAGCGCGCCGGTCTTGTTGGAGTCGTAGTAGGAGACGGGCAGCCTCGAGATGTGCACCTGCACCTTGGTTCGCATCTCGGCGATCAGGCGCTGCGCCTCCTTCGAGAGCAGCTGTGTGAGCGTGAACGACGTGATGCCCTGGATGACCGTGGCGACGAGCACGCCACCGACCAGCGGCATGAGCAGCTCGGCCTGACGCTTCCCGATGACGTCGTCGATGAGCGACTTGGTGGACCACGGCAGCACGAGTCCGCTCACGCGGTTGATTGCCATGAGCAAGAGGCCCAAGCCGATCATCGCGCGCCGGGGGCGCACGAGCGTCCAGATATCCGGCCATACGTCGCGCAGGCTCACGCTGGGCTTCTTCGGCGCGGCGGCGACTCGGGCGGGCGCGGCTGATGACATTCGGGAGTCCTCGCAGAGGGGCTGAACGGTCACCTTAGCATGGCGACCGGCCCGGTTTTGCAACGGGCATGTCACCTTCCAGATGCCGTCCGAGGTGTGACGATGCGCGGGCGCGTCGTTATACTCCCGCGGCTTGCACGACCCCACTCACCCGAGGGCTGACTTGAGCCACGTGTCCGAACTGCGACTGCGCGACGCCACCGTCGAAGCCGCGCGCGTCAAGCTACGGTCCGGAGAGAGCCTCTCGCAGGAGGACGGCGTCCGGCTGTTCGATGCGCCGGTGATGGAGTTGGGTCGCTTGGCGCACGCGGTGGCGCGTGACCGGCACGGCGAACGGGTGTGCTTCACCGTGAATCGCCAGCTCAATCCCACAAATGTCTGCGTGCTGGCGTGCAAGTTCTGCGACTACGCCAAGAACCCCGGTGCGTCGGGCTCGTACACCATGACGCGCGAGCAGATCCTGGAGCACGTTGACCCCGAGATCACCGAGATCCACATCGTGGGCGGGCTCCACAACACGTGGCGATTCGACGATTATCTGGACATCATCCGCTGGGTGAAGGAGAAGAAGCCGAGCCTGTCCGTGAAGGCCTACACCGCGGTGGAGATCGACTTCTTCTGCCGGCTTACGAAGAAGCCGGCCGAATGGGTGCTGGGCGAGCTCCGGGCGGCGGGGCTCGATGCGCTGCCCGGCGGCGGTGCCGAGGTGTTCAGCGAACGCGTGCGCCGCGAGTTGTTCCACCAGAAGATCGGCGCCAAGCGCTGGCTCGAGATTCACGAGATCGCGCACGGCATGGGCATCCCGAGCAACTCCACGCTGCTCTACGGGCACATCGAGACGCGCGCCGAGCGCGTCCAGCACATGATCGACCTGCGCGATCTCGAACGTCGGGCGCCCGGGTTCTTCGCGTTCATCCCACTCGCATTCCAGCCCGGCGTCACCGGGCTCGTGCGCCGGCAGGCCTCGGCGATCGAGGACCTGAAGACCATCGCACTGTCGCGGCTCGTGTTCGACAACGTGCCGCACGTCAAGGCCTACTGGATCATGCTCGGGCAGGACACCGCCGCCGCGGCGCTCCACTTCGGGGCCACCGACCTGGACGGCACCATCGGACAGGAGAAGATCGCGCACGCGGCGCTCGCGAAGAGCCCGGTCGGCATGGCGGAGGCCTCCATGGTGCAGATGATCCGCGAGGCCGGGAAGCTCCCCGTGCAGCGCGACGCGCTCTATCGCGTCATCCGCGAATACCCGCGCCACGAGCCGGTGGAGACGCCGGCGCGCGCGGCGGCCGCAGCGTCGGCGTGAACGCCATGGCGCAAACGCATTCACCCGGCTATCTCCGGCTGGTCGAGGACGCCAAGCAGCGCGTCCGCCGGTTCACGATCGAGGAGTTCCTCGAGCGTCTCAAGTCGGGCGAGCGCTACATCATGCTTGACGTGCGCGAGGACTCGGAATGGGCGCGCGGTCACCTGCCGGGCGCGCATCACCTGAGCCGCGGGATCCTCGAGCGTGAGATCGAACGCACGATCCCCGACAAGGACGCCGCGATCCTGCTCTACTGCTGCTGCGGCTACCGGAGTGCGCTGTCCGCGGACAATCTGATGAAGATGGGCTACCTGAACGTCACGTCGCTCGACGGCGGCTGGCGCGGCTGGAACGAGCGTGGCCTGCCCACAGTGACGCCGGAGCTCTGAGCGCCTCACACCCACTTAGGCCAGGGAAGACCGCATGCCCGACTCCACCGCATCGTTGTTCCACGCCGCGCGCTACAGCGATCCACAGCAGGTGCTCGAGGCCATCTTCGGCTATCGCGAGTTCCGGCCCGGACAGCGGCGCATCATCGATGCCGTGCTCGCCGGGCGCGACTGCATCGGCGTCATGCCGACGGGCGCCGGCAAGTCGCTCACGTTCCAGATCCCGGCGCGCATGCTGCCGGGCGCGGTCCTGGTGGTGTCGCCGCTCATCTCGCTCATGAAGGACCAGGTGGACGCGCTCGTGCGGCTGGGCTTCCGCGCCACTACGGTGAACTCGACGCTCGCGCTGGACGAGCGCCGTGAACGGCTCGCGGCGTTCCAGCGCGGCGAGATCGAGCTGCTCTACCTTGCGCCCGAGGCGCTCGAGGGCTCGCTGCGGAGCGTCATCGCGGGTTGCCCCGTGAGCCTGGTGGTGGTGGACGAGGCGCACTGCATCAGTCATTGGGGGCATGATTTCCGGCCGGCCTACCGGAAGCTCGCGGGTTTGAAGCAGGAGCTGGGGGAGATCCCGGTGCTGGCGTTGACCGCCACCGCGACGAGGCGGGTGGTGGGCGACATCCTCGGGCAGCTCGGCATGCGCAAGCCGGACGGCTTCAAGGGCTCGTTCTTTCGACCCAATCTGCGAATCACCGCCGTCCGGAAGGGCGCCGGACGCGAGACGAGCGGGCCGGCGACACCCGCGCGCAACGTTCGACGCGATCTGCTGGCGCTCCTGCGCACGCGCCGCGGTGAGAGCGCCATCCTCTACTGCATGAGCCGGCGAAGCGTGGATTCCACCGCCGCGTTCCTCTCCGAGCACGGGATTCGCGCTGCGGCCTACCACGCGGGGCTGCCGGACGACGTGCGCGCGCGCCACCAGGATGCGTTCGCTCGCGACGACGTGGACGTCATCGTCGCGACCGTGGCGTTCGGCATGGGCATCGACAAGAGCAACGTGCGGCTCGTGGTGCACCGAGACATGCCAAAGAGCATCGAGGCGTGGGTGCAGGAGATCGGCCGCGCCGGGCGCGACGGGCTCGCCAGCGACTGCGTCGTCTACTACTCGTGGGCCGATGTCATCGGCTACGACACGTTCTTGAGCAGCATCGAGGACGCCGAGCTGCGCGAGGAGACGCGAAAGAAGACGATCGAGCTCTTCCGCCTGCTCGACCGCGGGGGCTGCCGTCACAAGGCGGCGTGCGCGTATTTCGACGAAGTGCTCGCGCCGTGCGGCTCCGCATGCGACACGTGCACGGGCGAGGGCATCGAGGCGCTGGTCGGCACGCCCGCCGCGCTCCCGGGGCGGCTCCCGCGCGCCGTCAGTCCCGACGGCGCCTTGTCGGACGAGGTTCGCGAGCGCTTCGAGAGGCTGCGCGCGGTTCGCAAGCGCCTTGCCGACGCCGAAGGCGTCCCGGCGTACATCGTGTTCAGCGACGCCGCGCTGCGTGGCATGGCCGAGCGGGAGCCGCGGACGGCCGAGGAGCTCTTGGACGTCCCGGGCGTCGGACCGGTCAAGCTCAAGCGTTACGGCGACGCGTTCCTCGACGCGCTCAAGCGGTCGGAGTAACTTCGTCCGACTCATGAACCCGATTCGCACAGGGACCGCAACCGTCGCGGCCCGCATCCCGTACGCGAACGCCGCACCGTTCTATGCGCTGTGGGCCGACGCGCCGTTCGCGGTCCGGAACCTGTCGCCGCGCGAGCTGGGACGCGAGGCCGAAACCGGCAGCGTGGACCTGGGACTGATGGCCGCGGGCGACTACCTGCGACTGCGTGACCGCTTCGACATGCTGGCGCCGCTTGGAGTCGCCGCGCGCGGGCCCGTCCAGAGCGTGCTCCTGTTCTCGCGCCGACCCGCGAACGCGCTCGGCGATGCGCTGCTCTCGGTGACGCCCGAGACGTCCACGAGTATCCGGCTCCTGAAGCTGCTGCTCCAGGTGAAGCGCGGGCTTCCGAACCTGCGATTCGTGCGCGGCTTGGAACCCGCGCAGGCCGACGGCCTGCTGCTGATCGGCGACCAGGCCATGCGCACGCGCAACCGGCCGCCCGATGGATTCGTCCACACGCTCGACCTGGGCGCCGACTGGCTGGAGTGGACCGGGCTGCCGTTCGTCTACGCCACGTGGGTGGTGCGTTCGTCCCTGGACCCGGTGATCAAGAACGAGCTGCGCTCGTTCCTCGAGGCGTCGCTCGCCGCCGGGCTGGCCTCGCTCCCCGAGATCGCCCGTCATCAGACCGGCCCCGGCTGGAGCGCCGCCGAGATGGAGGGCTACCTCCGCCGATTCCATTACCGCTTCGGCCCCGAGGACTTGCAGGGCTTGGAGCGGTTCGCCCAGCTCCTCGCCGAGCACGACCTGCTCGCCGCCGACTGACCGATTCCCGCAACCGCCCCGCCCGGCGGACGTATTCTCAGCGGGTAAGCGGCTTCGAGCGCACGCGCAGGACGACATGCAGTAAGAAAGGAGCACCGCGAGACATGCCCACCATGCACGAGATCGACTACGAGATCCTCGGCGACGACATGCAGTTCGTGAAGATCGAACTCGATCCCTCCGAAGCCGTCGTCGGCGAAGCCGGCGCCATGATGTATCTCGAGGACGGCATCGCGCTGCAGACCATCTTCGGGGACGGCTCGCAGCAGCAGGGCGGTTTCATGACCTCGCTCCTGGGGGCCGGCAAGCGCCTGCTCACGGGCGAGTCGCTGTTCATGACCGTGTTCCAGAACCAGGGCCAGGGCAAGAAGAAGGCTGCGTTCGCCGCGCCCTACCCGGGCAAGATCGTGGCGCTGCACTTGAAGGAGCTCGGTGGCCAGCTGCTCGCGCAGAAGGACTCGTTCCTGGTCGCCGCGAAGGGCGTGTCGCTGGGGATCGCGTTCACGCGCCGCTTTGGCGCCGGGCTGTTCGGCGGCGAGGGCTTCATCCTTCAGAAGCTGGACGGCGACGGCTGGTGCTTCCTGCACGCCGGCGGCACGCTCGAGGAGCGCGTGCTGGCACCCGGCGAGACGCTGCGCGTGGACACGGGCTGCATCGTGGCCATGCAACCCACCGTGGACTACGACATCCAGCTGGCCGGCGGCGTGAAGACCGTGCTGTTTGGCGGCGAGGGCCTGTTCTTTGCCATTCTGCGCGGCCCGGGCAGGGTGTGGCTGCAGTCGCTGCCGTTCTCGCGCTTGGCGAGCCGTATCTTCGCCGCGGCGCCGCAGACCGGTCGCGGTGGTCGAGAACAGGGCTCGATCCTCGGCGGTCTCGGGAACCTGCTGGACGGCGACGGTCGATAGCGCGGCCGCCCGAGCGGGCGGAGGGAGCGAATCACCTGAGGGCCCGCCCCGGAAGGGGCGGGCCTCTCGCGCTCCTACCGGGTCATGCGCCCCGGCTCGAGGCTCGGGTCACGCGATCACGCGGGAATCCAGCTGGCATCCTGCACGGTCCTGCGTCTCAAGTTTCATCCCACGACAATTCCCCGCTGGGGCAATCGCCCCGAAGCATGCCGTGATGCACGACGGTCACGCGTTTCGGACCGCGCGGAGCCCCTCCAAGTGTTTGGCAGGTTTCATGCAGATGCCGTGAGGGGCAGTTCCCCGGGCGGCGACGTCCGGGGTGGCTCGATGCACCTCCTTTCGCATCTCAGCGGTTCAGTCGGAAGTCCGACGCGCCGATAGCGGAAGGGTGGCCCGTTCACGGCTCCTGGACTCGACGTGTCCCCGAGAGGACTCCCTGATGGATCCCAACCGCAGCTCCTCGCGAGGCTTTTCGCTCGTGGAGCTCATGATCGTCCTGGTCATCTTCGGGGTGCTCGTGGGCATGGGGATCCCGTCGTACCAGAAGTACTCGGCGAGCCAGAAGCTGCGTGGCACGGCCGAGAACCTCGTGCAGACCGTGCAGCTCCAGCGTTCGCGCGCCATGACCACAGGCCAGAGCGTGGTCCTCAACTTCAACACCGGCACGCCGCCGGGCTGGACGTGCATCAGCCAGGGCCGCGCCAACCACACCAACCTTCCCAACGGCGTCCTGTACGCCTCCGCGAGCCCCGCCTCCCTCGTGCTCACGCGCGACGGGCGGGTGAACACCTCCGGCACCGTCGTGTTCATGAACCAGGTCGGTGGCGCGGACACCGTGAGCGTCCAGCTCTCGGGTCTCGCCCTGATCCGCTAGGAGACCAAGTTGCGAACCCGCACCCCCGCTCCCGTGCCCGAACGCGGGATGTCCCTGGTCGAGCTGCTCATCGCGCTCGTGGTGCTGGCGTTCGGCATTCTCGCCGTGGGGCGCCTGTTCCCCGCCGGGGCGAGATCGCAGGTGCAGGACCGGCTCCTGATCGGCGCGAACTACTACGCGCAGGAGACGCTCGAACAGGTGACCGGAAGGAACTGGGCGGACCCGATGCTCATGGACGGACGACATCCGGCGGGTGCTGTCATGGACACGCTCGGTAACGGTCACTGGTTGCGCTTCTACCAGGTGACCACGATGACCGGAACTCTCGACAACCTGAAGAAGGTGGACGTGACGGTCAGCTACCGGGGCGCCAGCCAGGCGTCCCGGTCGGTGACGGCAACCACCTACGTGAGGCGGTGAATCCGATGCTTGCCCTTCCTCGCTCCAACCGTTCCCATCGGCCGCGTTCGGCGGGCTTCACGCTCATCGAACTGATGGTCACGCTGGTCATCTTCGCGCTGGTCGCGGTGACGGTGACCCTCGTGCTCCAGAACTCGGCGAAGAGCAAGCAGCGTACGACGGCCCGCATCGAAAGCGAGCAGTTCGCCCGCGCGGCGCTCGACCTCATGTCGCGCGACATCCGCACGGCAGGTTACGGAGCAGACACCGACTACTCGCCGCAGCAGCCGGCCATCGCGTACGTGGATTCGCTCGAGATCATCATGTCCCAGAACCAGCTGCCGTTCCCGGATAACGCGACGGGACCGCACGCGCCGCTGGCGTACGACCCGGCCGACACACCGCGCCCGAAGCCGCTGGACGGCACCGCCTACGCGCCGCCCATCCGCTACCGCACCGGCGCCGAGCTCGTCCGCTACACCCTCGACGTGAACAATGACGGCGTCGTGAACGCGAGCGACATCTCCGCGCCGCAGGGCGCGGACGCGGCCGCCACGCCGAACCCGAACGACTACGTGCTCGTGCGCCAGGTGTATGGCGACTCCACGAATGACGTGGCCGACGACAACGGCGGCACCACCGAGCGCGTCGCGCTCATTCGCAAGCCCGGCGACACCGGCGTGCCGGCACTGTTCACGGTGTACTTCAGGGGTTCGTCCACGCCCTGGGACTGGAGCAATGGCCCGGTACCGCTGAACCGACTTCAAGACATCCAGCGCTTGGAGCTTCACGTTACCGCCGCCGCGTCGCGGCCCGACGCGAAGGGCCAGTTCGCGCAGACCACGCTCAAGAGCGACGTGAACGCGTCCCGCAGCGTGCCGGACTTCGGCCCGTCGACGTATACCGTATCGGGGTACGTGTTCGACGATGTCAATACGAACGGCACCATGAACGGAGGCGAGGCGGGCATCCCGAACGCCACCGTCCGCCTGGGCAACTACGTCGCTTACACGAACTCGGGCGGCTACTACCAGCTTCGCGCCCCCTCCGGCAGCTACCTGCTCAAGCACTCGCCGGCGATGGGTTACGGCTCAGCCATGTCGCCCGACTCCTTCAACGTGACCATCGCGAATGCCGCCTACTCGAAGGATTTCGGGGACACGGCCCGCAGCGGCGGTTATGTCACCGTTCGCGCGTGGCACGATGAGAATGCGAACGGGAGTTGGGACGTCACCGAGACGCCGATCCAGGGCGTCCGCATCAACATCAGCCCCGGCAGCCCCGAAGCGACGAGCGGTGTCACGGATGCCGTGGGTCGCGTCGCGCTGTTCACCGCCACCGGCGGCTTCACGGTGACCTGCATGAACCCCGACACGCTCGGTGTGACCAACACGAACCCCTACACCGGCACCATGGCGAACGGCGGCAGCGACTCGACCGCATTCGGCCTCGTGCACCAGGACACCGGCAAGATCTCGGGCAAGGTCTACGTTGACGCCAATCGCAACGGCACCTGGGACGGCAGCGAACCCGGCATCGCAAACGTCTGGGTGGGCGCCACAAAGGACGGTGGCACCACCGTGGCAGCCTACGCGACGTCGAATGCCTCGGGCGATTACGAGATCACGACGCCGGTGAACGACCCTCCGCACGTGAACGCCTACTCGGTCTACATCGTGCCACCGGCCGGCTACTTCCCGACCAGCGGGACGTCGGTGGGCGGACTGTGGGTGGCTTCGACTCCGCCGATCACCGGCGTCAACTTCGGCATGGCGAACTTCCAGATCATCCGACTCACGGCGAACCGCGTGCTCTCGCTCGCCGCGGCGGACGTCGTCGAGAACGACTGGGTTGGCAAGAAGACGAACGAGGCTCGCCGCGATCAGGACCTGCTCCTGGGCGCCGATGCCGGTGTCACGGACAACGTCTCGGTGTGGTTCAACCGTTACGCCAGCTCGCCGCTGTTCAATTCCACGCCGACGAACCCGGACGGGTATACGCGCCTGGCGCCGAACTCCGTCATGGCGATGGCGGTGGATACGCTGGACCAGAACGACAACCGGCTGCGCCCGGACTTGGTCACCGGAACGAAGTACTCCCCGTCGGGCAACTTCTACGTGTGGTTCACCCAGGGCTCGAGCAACAACGAAGGCTACCTGCCGACGACGTACAGCACCGGTGGCAACTACACGACCGCCAACACTGGCGACGTGCAGTCGGTGGTCACGCTCGACGTGGGCGGCGGCGCGATGCCGGACATCATCGTCGGCACCAAGTCCCCCGTCGCGGGCCAGGGCTCGTTCGAGGTGTGGCTCAACAACGACGCGACGACGCCATCGTTCACGCGTGACGAGACATTCAACTCGATCTCGACACTCATCATGGGCGAAGTGAACAGCATGACGCTCGCCGACATGGACAACGATGGCGACAAGGACTTGCTCGTGGCCACGCGCACGAGCGACTACAACGGCCAGATGGTGGTCTACGAGAACCGGAGCCGCACAGCGGGCAGCCGTTTCGTGTACCGCTATGCCGTGACGTTCGGCGGGCTCACACCCACTTCCGTGGTCTGCCTGGACGCCGACGGCGACGGCTGGAAGGACATCTTCGTCGGCACCCAGCGCAACACGTCGCAGGGGCGCATCTACCAGTTCCGCAATACCGGCGCACTGACACCGTATTCGTTCAGCATCGTGCGCGGTGTCGACGCGCCCGGCATCGTGATGAGCATGGTGGCTGCGGACCTGGGCGGCGCGGCGAGCCGCACGGACCTCGCAGTGGGCTATCGCACGTCCACCGCGGGCTACGGCGGTGGTGTCGCTATCTACTACATGGACCTGGGGTTAATCCCGTTCGTGAGCGTGGACCCGTCGAAGGGCTCCGTCGTGAACATGGTCCCGGCGCTGGCGACCGCCAACTTCAACTACGGCCTCAACACGACGGCTCCGCCTTCGCCCTATCTCTCCGACCTCGCGGCCGGCGTGAAGGCGAGTGCGACGACCGGCGCCCTTGTTGTCTTCATCCGCTGATCGGACGGCGCACATGAACCCGACTCCACATCACCGCGACGAACGGGGCATCGCACTCGTGATGGCCCTGCTCATTCTGCTCGTCATGTCGCTGCTCGGACTCGTTCTGATGGCCGGGGCGAGCCTGAACCGGGGGCTCGCGGGCAACGACCAGCGCATGCGGCAGTCGCTGAACCTGGCGGAGGCAGGCGTGGGCGAGGCCGTCGCCCGCATCCGCAACCAGGAAACGCTCATGGACCCGGCCGACCCGGATGATGTGTGCCAGGTGTTCAACACCATCGCGGGCAGCGTGCCCGCGCTCGGCGCGGACTCGATCGGGCTCGCCACCGGACAGCCGGTGGGCCAGTACTTGAACTACACCACTGCCACCCGCGGACCGGATGTGCTCACGATCAGCTGGAAGAAGGATCCCACGGGCACGGCGGTGATGCGCTACGACCCGACGAAGAACCCAACCATGAACACGCTGACCGGCTCGCCGGTCTACATCGTGAGCTCCACGGGCCGCGTGGGCTCGGCGCGCCGCAGCCTGGTCAGCGAGGTGATCGCCAAGCCGTTCATCGTGAACGTGAAGGGCGCCCTGACCGCAGACATTCCCATCGACTTCGTGGGCAACGCTTATATCTGCGGCTTCAACCACGATGGCGACACGCCGTACGACGATGGCAAGGACGGCCGCATCATCGACCAGCCATCGCCCGACCCGGACCACTGCCAGGACAACGAGGAGGCTTCGGGTCACCTGCCCGGCGCGTGGAGCTCCGGCGCCGTGACCGGTGGCGGCGCTTCCGGTGCATCGGGCAGCCCGACCGGGTTCGCCGCCGGACAGTCCGGGTTCTACGCCGGGCCGTGGGAGGCGTTCACGATGTCGCAGTCCGAGTACTTCTCCTGGCTCGGCGCGCCCCGGAACACGGCGCCCTCGACCTGGAATGGCCTCTACTACTGGGACAACAACTCGACGACGCGGGACAAGTCGGCCTCGCTGGCGCTGCACAGCGTGGACGGCGAGGGCTTCCTCTACGTGGACGGCGACCTGCACGTGAACGCCGGGTTCCACTACAAGGGGCTGATCTTCGTGGAGGGCGACTTCGACATCAACGGCCAGGCGTGGATCCTCGGCGGCGTCATCGTGGCAGGCAGCACCAAGATCAACGCAAACGGCGGTATGACGATCCTGTATTCCAAGGAAGCGATCGAACAGGCGCTCCAGAAGTACGGCGGGCAGTTCGTGACACTGTCCTGGCGCGAGCAATAGCGTTCGAACCCCACCGCGCTGACTCGTTTCATGCGCCCGTCGCGCTCCCCGTGACGGGCGCTTGGCTTTGGAGGCGCCACACTCGCGGTGTATCCTCGCTCGCCTCCACGGCCATGACGGCCGCCCTGCGAGCGACCGCGACTGATGCCACGAGGAGTCCGCCCCGGTGTGGAACCGAATCGAAGACCGAGTGACGCGCGGCGAGCGCCTGAACCATGACGAGGGCGTGTACCTGCTCACGGAGGCCCCGCTCATCGAGCTGGGAGCGCTCGCGAACGAGATCCGGGCCCGGCGCACGGACCCGCGCATCGTCACCTACGTCATCGACACGAATCCCAACTACACGAACTGGTGCACGGTGGACTGCCACTTCTGCGCGTTCTACCGCAACCCCAAGAAGCCGGCCGCGGATGGCTACACGCATGACGTGGAAGGCGTCATGCGCATGATGGAGAACGCGCGCGGACTCGGCGCCACCACGGTGCTGCTGCAGGGGGGATTGAACCCCGAGATCCCGTGGAAGTTCTACACCGACATCGTGCGCGAGGCGCGCCGGCGGTATCCGGAGATCACGCCGCACTTCTTCTCGGCGCCCGAGATCCACCAGATGGCCGAGGTGAGCGGGCTCTCGCTGCGCGGCGTGCTCGAGGCGCTGCACGAGGCTGGCCAACGCACGCTGCCCGGCGGCGGGGCCGAGATCCTCGCGACACGCGTGCGCAAGCGCATCTCGATCAAGAAAGGCGGGCCCGAGGCGTGGCTCGACGTGCACCGCCACGCCCACGCCGTGGGCATGCGGTCCACCGCCACCATGATGTACGGCCACGTCGAGACGCCGGACGAGATCGTTGAACACTTCGACCACATCCGCGCGCTCCAGGACGAAACCGGAGGCTTCACCGCGTTCGTGCCGTGGAGCTACAAGCGCGGCAACACTCCCATGGAGTCGAAGGTGCCATTCGTCGCAGGAGCGAGTCAGTACTTTCGCGTGCTGGCCGCGAGCCGGCTCTACCTCGACAACTTCCAGCACATCCAGGCGTCGTGGTTCAGCGAGGGCAAGAAGACCGGCCAGATGAGCCTGCACTTCGGAGCCGACGATTTCGGCGGCACGCTGTTCGAGGAGAACGTCCATCTCGCCACCGGACATGTGAACAAGACCACCGTGGCCGAGGTCGAGACGCTGATCCGCGAATCCGGTTTCACGCCGGCACAGCGCACGACGCTCTACGAGATCCTGCGCGTCGGCGAGGGTCCCGAGGCCCTCGCGAACCTCTCGGCCGAGGTGCCGCTGTTCATCGAGAGCCTGCGCGAGCTGCCGGCGGAATACCCGGCCCGGCTCGAGGGCGAGGAGCCCGGCGACACGCTCGTCATGCCGCGCTGAGCCGCCCGCGGCCGGGTGAACCGCCCCGCACCTGGGGCGGCCCGCCCACGGCAGCGCGGTCCGCGGCTCCGCATGCTGCCGATTGGCGTGGACTCGTCACCTCGCGCGTGTGGTCCGCCGCGTGCATCGGGGAATGAGGAGCCGGGTGGTCCCGGCGCCCGCAAAAGGATCCCCGACACCTCCCCGGGGCTCCGCCCGAGGTGGCTTCCCTGTCTCCCCGCGACCCGTCTGCGCGCGTCCCGCGCGCCCTCCGGTGGCTCGCCGCGCTGTCGCTCGCGGCGTGGCCCGGTCTTGCGCGCGCCGCGATGCCCTCGACCGACTGCGATCCCCCGCACACGCGCGTCGTCCTGGTCGCGCTGGCGGACGCCACCGATCACGCGTGGGAGGCGTGGACCGGGGCCTCGCCCGCAGTTCTCGTCACCCGGCTGCTCGCCGACTCGTTGCGAGCGACGCGCGGCCGCGAGGTGCTCGTGATGCCGGCCGCGGATCCGTCGGCTCACCGCGCCGAGGATGACGCCCCCGCGCTTGCCGCAGCCCGGCGCGCGGACGCCGAGATCGTGCTGACCGGAACGGTCACCGAGTTCGTCCACGAGGACCGCCGGGAGGGCGGGAAGCTTTGGCGCTGGGGCGTCGGGGCACCCGACTCTCGCTCACGCGCGCGGGTGCGTGTGATCTTGCGCGTGCTGGATGCCATCGACGGCTCGGTCATCATCGAGACCACCGCCTCGCGCGATCGCTCGGGGCGCGGCACGGCGACGGTGTCGCGACCCGACCGATCGCTCGTGGCCGCCGTGCCCGAGACCCTGCTCGGCGAAGCGCTCGGCGAGGCGCTCTCGGACCTCGCGCGCACCATCAGCGCGCGGCTCGAGGAGCGCTGGCAGGCGCGCGTCGAGACCGTGACCGGCGAGATGTGTTCGCTCGACGTCGGCACCGCACGCGGCCACTGGACCGGCCAGCGCCTCGAAGTGTGGCGCGCCGGGATCGAGACCTACGACGAGGAGCTCGTGCGGCTCGGGGAGGAAGTGCGTGTCGGCGTGCTCGTGGTCACCGCGCTCGACCGCCCGAACCACGTGCGCGCCAGGCTTGCCGAAGGCGAGGCGCGGCCCGGCGACCGCGTGCGGGCCTGCTCGTCGGGCCCCGCTCCCGCGCTGTCGCTTCGCCGCTGACTCGAGTCAGCGCACGCGCAGCCGGTAGAACCAGAGGAGCGGCCGCTCGCTCGACGCCGCGGGGGCCAGCGCGAAACGCAGATCGTATTCGCCCGCTTCGAGCCGCCCCGCCGGACGCATGCGAAACGCGTCGCCGAGCGCGTAGAACCGGATCTGGCGCGTCGCCAGCTCGCGTCCGTCACGGAGCAGCGTGAGCGAGAGCACGCGCGCGCCGTCCTCGGGGCTCGGTGGCCGGAGCGCCGGCGGCACCACGAACACCACGCCCGAGACCGACGTCACCGCACCCAGGTCCAGCACCTTGACCGGGCTCCCGCGGAAGCCGGGCTCGGGGAGCATCACTGCGCCGGCGGCGAGCGAGTCCACCGCCAGCTCGAACGTCACGGCCGTTTCGACCTGAGGCCTCGCGCCGCCCATGGTGGCCGAAGTGCCGGCGTCGCGTGATCCGCCCGGCAACGAGCCCGGCTGGGCCGCGAGCATCCACGCCACCACGCCGGCGGCCGCGCCCGAGAGACCGAGCGCCCACAGCCACACCGTGCGAACACGGTTCGCGCGCACACTGCGCACTCCACGCTCCGGCTGTTCGTGGGGTAGCTCCGGCGCATGCCCCACGAACTCGAGGCTCGCGCGGCACGCGGCGCAGCGGTCGAGGTGCGCGGCCACCAGCTCGCGCTCGAGCCCCACCAGCGCGCGTACCGAGCGCGGCCACGTCGCCACCAGTGACGCCGGAAGATGGCCGACGTCCGCGGCCGCAACCGGCCGGAGCGAGGCGAGGCGCGAACGGCACTCGACGCAATCGCGCACATGCTCCTCGAT
>JAHFBW010000205.1 GCA_023249845.1 Candidatus Eiseniibacteriota bacterium | reverse complement strand
CTGTCCCCGATACGCTCGCGCTCGAGCCCATCACGGCGGAACAGCTCCTCGCCCGCGCCCGCGAGCCCGGCGCTCGCGCCACCCTCGTGAACATCTGGGCGACCTGGTGCGGGCCCTGTCGCGAGGAGTTCCCGGCGCTCGTCTCGATGGCGAAGCGCCATCGCACCGAGGGGCTGCGCGTGCTGTTCGTTTCCGCAGACTTCGAGGACCAAGCGCCCGCAGCGCGCGCGTTCCTCGCTGAGCACGATGCGCCGGGGCCGTGGCTGCTCAAGTCCGGGCCCGACATGGAGTTCATCAACGGACTGGACCGCCGCTGGACCGGCGCGCTCCCGTTGACGCTCGTCTATGACTCGCGCGGCACTCCCGTCGAGTTCTGGGAGGGCGGTGCGGACTCTTCCCGTTTCGAAGCGGCCGTCGCGCCGCTGCTGGCCACCACCGCCCCATAGGAGATTCACCGATGACACCCTCGATCTCACACCAACTCCGTCAGCTCGCCACCGCCGCATTCACGCTCATCGCGCTGGTCGCGCCGGCCCACGCGCAGCTCGCCATGGGCGACGCGATGCCCGCCTCCGACGTCAAGATGAAGAACGTGAACGGCAAAGAACTCACGCTCGCCTCGCTGGCGAGCACGCAGGGCACGGTGGTGGTGTTCACCTGTAATGCTTGCCCGTGGGCGAAGATGTGGCAGTCGCGCGTGGCCGAGATCGGCAATGCCGCAGCCGCCGCGGGCCTGGGCGTGGTCGCGATCAACTCGAACGACCCTGCCGTCAACGCCGAGGACAGCTACGTGGAGATGAAGAAGCGCGCGAAGGACTTGAAGTTCGGCTTCCCGTACGTCGTGGACGCAACGTCCGACATCGCTCGCGCGTTCGGGGCGACGCGCACGCCGGAGGCGTTCGTTTTCGACGCCGAGGGCAAGCTCGTCTATCACGGCACGGTGGACGACAGCCCTCGTGACGCGGCGGCGGTGAAGGACGCGTGGCTCAAGGACGCGGTTGCCGCCGTTGCGGCGGGCAAGATCGTGAGTGTCACCGAGACCAAAGCCATGGGCTGCTCGATCAAGTTCCGCGGCAAGGCCACGAAGAGCTGAGCCTGGCGCGAGGGTCCCGGCGCGGTGGATCCGCCGGGGCCCCGCGCCTCACGGACGCTATTTGAGGAGCTGCCTCACCGATTGCGTTGTGCTCGGAAGATTGCGGATGGGCCCCGGGAAGGCCGTAAGTCGATGTCACTTTGTCGTGATGGGCCGGCGAAGTCGTTGGAAAATGGCCCGTGCGCAATTTTCCGAGCACAAGGCACCGATTGTCGCTCCGGGGTGAACAGGTAGACGGGCAGCGGTGTCGCGCGGTTCATCGCGTGCGCCGCCGAGTGCGCTCCATAGCACCGCGGCCCGGGGTCGTGGAGATCGGTGGTGCTCGCTGTTCGGGCGTCGCGGGAAGAGCGCGACGCCGCGGGCGCCGGACGCGCGTGGGCGCGCGAGAACGTGGGGACAGCCATCCCACACATCATCGGCCGCCGGATGACGCTCGCGCAACGCAGGCTCAGCACCACACAGGGTCCCGCCGATAACCCGGCGGGCCGCCCGCTCCCGGGCCGTCCACGGAGGGCCGCATGAGGACCAGGGGGATCGCCGTGTTCGCGCTCGTCCTATTCGCCGGCTCGGCGCCAGCGTCCGCGAGCACGGATCCGCTTCGCCAGGCGCGCGAGATCCTCGAGCGCTACGTCGAGGTCACGGGTGGGCGCGCCGCGCTCGAAGCGGACACCGTGCTGCATCGCAGAGGTCACATCACCACCGCGGGGGTCGAGGGGCGCTGGGAGGACTGGCGGCAGGGACCCGATCGGCTGATGAGCGTCGAGCGCCTCGGCCTGATCCGCCGTCGCGAGGGCCTCGACCGCACGACGGCGTGGCGCACGGACTTCACCTCCAAGAAAGTCGGTCCGGTCGAAGGCAAGGACTTCGAGGCGCTGCGCGCTGAAGCCTGGTTCGAATCCGAACAATGGGCTCGCGACACCACGGCGCGCGCCATCCTCGGCCAGGCCGCGTTCCTCTCGGGTCGTTCGCTCCGATCCGTCGAGGTCACGCCGCCGGTGGGTCCCAAGAAGATGCTGTGGTTCGACTCGTCCACCGGTCTCCTCGGCCGTATCACGCACTTCCGTGACCAGTTCGACTGGAACGAGGAGGTGCTCGGGTGGAAGAAGCTCGCGGGGCGCAAGCGTCCGACGCTGTTCACGGTCGGCATGCCGCAGTTTCCGCAGAGCTTCACACGCACGACGGTGGACAGCGTGTGGGCGGAGGGCCCCGCAGAGGCGAATGCGTTCGCGCGCCCGGCCACGACGGCCGTGCCGGTGGTGTGGATGGGCGCCAGGCAGAGGGTCGAGCTACCGTTTCGCTACCGTCGCGGGCACGTCTGGGTGACGCTATCCGTGAACGGTGCGCCGCCCGCCGAGTTCATCCTCGACACCGGCGCATTCAACTCCTGCCTCGATCGCGGCTACGCGCAGACGTTGGGCCTCGTCGCCGAGGGCGAGCACACGGCGCAGGGCGTCGGCGGGCATGACACGTTCGGGTTCACGCGCATTCGTTCGCTGTCGTGGACGACGAAGCGAGGCGTCGGCGTGGAGGTCAAGGACCTGCGCGCCGGCGTCATCGAGCTGCAGGACGCGCTGAGTTCCGTGGAGTGGGGACGCACGGCCGGACTGCTCGGCTACGACGTGCTGAGCCGGTTCACGCTCGAGCTGGACTTCGACCGCCAGGTGCTCGTGCTCCACGACCCGTCGAGCTACAAACACGTCGGCCCGGGTACGCCGATCCCGATGACGCTCAACGGCAACATCCCGACGGTCGAGGTCACGCTGAACGGACGCTGCAAGGGCGACTACATCGTGGACGTGGGCAACTCGACCGTGTTCACGGTGCACGCCGAGCAGGTGCAGGCCTGCCGGCTGCTCGCGACCAAGCGCAAGGACGTGCAGTACTGGGTCGCCGGCATCGGCGGCGCGTTCACCGAGACCGTCTGCCGCATGGACAGCCTGCAGCTCGGCCCGTTCCGCATGCTGGAACCCATCGTGGGCTTGAGCACGCATCACAACGGCGGCTCGGGCAGCAAGGAGATCCAGGGAAACCTCGGCACCACCGTGCTCGAGCGCTTCCACTGCACGTTCGACTACGCGGGCGGGACGCTGTGGCTCGAGCCGGGCGCTCACTTTGCCGAGCGCGAGGCATTCACACGTAGCGGGCTGTGGTTCTCGCGCTGGGCCGGAGTGGTCATCGTGCACGGTGTCGTGAAGGGCTCACCGGCGGCCGAGGCCGGTTTCAAGGTGCGCGACGTCCTGCGCGCGGTGAACGGCCGCAACATCGATCGCTGGACACCTGAGGAGCTCGATCGCCTGCTCAAGAACGGTCCCGCCGGGACCTCGGTGAAGGTCACCTACGAGCGGGACCTGCGCGAAGAGGAAGTCGAGCTGACGCTCGCGGACGTGCTGTAGCTCAAGACCGTTCGGGCGGGACCCGCCGCTCCTCGAGCTCCTCGATCGTGCGCGGCCAGTCGCCGCGCAAGAGCCGCGACAGCGCTCGATCCGCGAGCAATCGGCCCGCGGTCTGGCAGCGCGCGCAATAGTTCATCTCGTTCTCGGCGTAGACCACGCGCTGGATGGGGGCGCCGCACACCTGACAGGGCTTGCGGTAGCGACCGTGCACGGCGAAGCCCTCGTGGAACGCCGTCACGCGCTCGGGAAACTCGTCACCCGCGAGCGCGCGCAGCCTCTCCGTCCATTCCACGAGCACCGAGACAACGGCTTGATGGAGCCGGGTGACCTCGTCGGGAGAGAGGCCCGGCGTTCGCTTGAACGGCGAGAGCTGCGCGCGGTGCAGGATCTCGTCGGAGTACGCATTGCCGATACCCGAGAAGAGCCGCGGATCGGTGAGCGCGCGTTTGAGTGTGTGGTCCTCACGCGCGAGCGCCGCCGCGAACTCTGAAGCGTCCACGTCGAGAGGCTCTACGCCGCCGGCGTCCAAACGTGCCACGGCGGCATCGTCCGCGAGGACGTGAAGCCCGGCGCGCTGGCGGGTGGACGACTCCGTGAGGAGCAGTGTGCCATGCCCGAAGTCGAACGCGGCGAGTCCGACGCGTTTCGGCAGCACGGCGCCGGGAGCGTGCCAGTGCAGGCGCCCCGAGACCATGAGATGGAGCGCCAGCCCAAGCCCGCCCTCGAGCGCGAACACGAGACGCTTGCCGGCGCGGCGCACGCTCGTGACGTTTCGCCCAACGGCGTCGCTGAGTGGCGGCGCCGCCGTGCGCATCAGGTTCCAGCCCACCACGCGCACGCGTTCGAGCGCGCGGCCCACGAGCAGCCGCTCGAGGTGCTCGGCGTACACCGTGAGATCAGGAAGTTCCGGCATGTGGGCGCCCTTGAGCGGGGGCGCGGGGCGGGTGCTAGCGGCGTCCGACTGACAAGGTACTCTTGGGACGGGACACTAGGCCACACCGGCGCCCTGCCGCTCCTCCTCGCGGAGTCCGTAGAGCGGCCGGTACTTGCCCCACAGGTAGTCCAGATAGGGCTCGATCGAGAGCTCGCCCCCGGTGACGCGCTCCACCAGCTCCGAGGCCGTGAACTTGGCACCATGGCGATGGACGTTCTCGCGCAGCCAGCCGCGCAGCACCCCGAACTCGCCGCGGCGCACGTCGTCCGGGATACCGGGATGGGCCTTTACGGCGCAGCCGTGGAACTGCGCCGAGAGGATGTTCCCGAGCGTGTAGCCCTGGAACACTCCGCCGATGGGACCCGAGAACCAGTGCACGTCCTGCAGCACGCCACGCCGGTCGTCGGGCACGGGAATGCCGAAGTCGGCCTCGAACCGCTCGCGCCACGCTCTCGCCAGGTCCTTCACCGCGAGCTTGCCCTCGAGCAGGTCCAACTCCAGGCCGAAGCGCAGCATGACGTGCAGGTTGTACGTCACCTCGTCCGCCTCGGTGCGGATGAGCGAACGCTGCACGCGATTCACGGCACGGTAGATCGTGTCCACCGACACCCCCTGCATCTGGCGTGGGAACGCGCGCTCGAGTCGTGGGTGGTAGTGCTCCCAGAAGCCGTGACTCCGGCCGACCTGGTTCTCCCACAGGCGGGATTGGCTCTCGTGCACCCCGGAGGACGCGCCGGTGGCCATCGGCGTGCCCTCGTAGGACAGGTTGATACCTTGTTCGTAGAGCGCGTGCCCGCATTCGTGCAGCGTCGAATAGAACGAATCCGTGAATTCGTTCTCGCGCACTCGCGTGGTGATGCGCACGTCGCCCAGCGAGAACTTCGTCATGAACGGATGCGGGGTCTTGTCCTGGCGGCCGCGGTGGAAGTCGTAGCCGAAATCGCGGATGACCTCGAGCCCGAACGCCAGCTGCTCAGCTTCCGGCGCCGGCTGGTGCAGGCAGGCGTCGTCCGCGAGCGGACGCGACGCGATCGCGCGCACGAGCGGCACGAGACGGGCGCGCAGATCGGCGAACAGGCGCTTCACGTCGGCGGCCTTCGTGCCGTAGTCGAAGAAGTCGATGAGCGGGTCGGCAATGTGGTCGTAGCCGGGGAAGCACTCCGCCATGCGTCGCGACAGCTCGAGCGTCCTTTCGAGCGTCGGGCGCACGGCCTCGAAGTCGCTCTGCGGTCGCGCCTCCGTCCACGCCTGGTACGACGCGGCCGTGTGCTCGTGGAACTCGCTCACGAGCGGCGCGGGGATGCGCACCGCCTGCTCCCAGCTCCGTCGCGCGACGCGCACGAGCGACGCTTCGTCCGAGTCGAACGGCAGCGAGGCAGTCTCCTTGGCGGCGCCGTCCAGCAGGTGGCCGGTCTCGGCGTCCACCAGGCGCTCGTGGGCGAGCCGAGCGAGCGCCGCTGTCTGCCGGCCGCGCGCGGGCGCGCCGCCGGGAGGCATGTACGTGGCCTGGTCCCAGCGCAGCACGTTCGCCGCGCCCTGCAGATCGTCCACTTCGAGCAGTCGCTGCTTCAAGGCCGCGAACGCCTTCATCCCCACCTCCGCACGATGTCAAGAGCCCCGTCGGAGACTAGGGGGCGCGTCGCGTCGTGACAATCCCCGCGTTCACGCGACCTCGATGACGACCTTTTCCATGACGACCTTCTCGGTCGTACGGCCGGAGGACGACCCGCACCCCTCCAACGCCTGCAGCACGACCTCGCCACCTTCCACCTTGCCGAATATGGTGTGCTTGCCGTCGAGCCACGGCGTGGGCACGAACGTCAGGAAGAACTGGCTGCCGTCCGTTCCCGGCCCCGCGTTCGCCATGCTCAATAAACCGGGCCGGTC
>JAHFBW010000204.1 GCA_023249845.1 Candidatus Eiseniibacteriota bacterium | reverse complement strand
AACCTGTGGGTCATCAAGCCGACCGTGATCGCAAGCATCACGAGCGTGTTCGCGCTCTACTTCTGCCAGGTCATGGGCTGGAGCCACTCGGCGGAGTTCCTCGTGGGCTCTGGCGCCATCATCCTGCTCACGTTCGTGAACTGGCTGGGCGTCAAGCAGGGCGCCGGGACGCAGTCGCTGTTCACCACGGCGAAGGTCATCGGCATCGTCGCACTGTGCGTGGCGGCGTTCGCGATCCCCTCGACGCACCCGGCCACGCCGCTCGAGCACCCGCTCGCAGCCGGGAATGCCGGCCACCCGCTGCTGCTCGCGTTCGCGCTGTCGATGATCACGATCCTGTTCGCGTACGACGGCTGGACGGATTCCACGTACGTCGCCGGCGAGGTGGTGAACCCGCAGCGCACCATGCCGATCGCGATCCTCGGCGGCACCTGGCTCGTGGTTGGCGTCTACGTGCTCACGAACTTTGCCTACTACCACGTGCTGACGCCGAACGAGGTGGCGGGCTACGAGGCCGTGGGCAGCGAGACGATCCACCGGCTGCTCGGCGACTACGGCGCGCGCGCGCTGGCCGTGCTCGTGGCGGTCTCGACGTTCGGCACCACGAACGGTGCCATCCTGACCGGTCCGCGCGTGACGCAGGCGGCGGCCGCGGACGGCCTGCTGTGGAAGCCGCTCGCGGCGCTCGACCCGCGTCGGGAGACGCCGTCGGTCGCGCTGTGGATCCAGGCCGTGCTGTCGTGCCTGTGGCTCCGCGCCGCGAGCGGGTTCGACGACGTCTCCGGCTGGTTCGTGACCACGTCGTGGCTGTTCTACGCGGTCACCACCGCGACCATCTTTGTGCAGCGCGGGCGCGAGTCCAAGGGCCAGCAGAGCCCGGCCAGCTATCGCACGCCGCTCTACCCGCTCACGCCGATCGTGTTCCTGGTGGTCACGGCCGTCATCATCTGGAGCGACTTCTCGAACAGCGGTCCCATCCCGAACACCATCATCCCGCGCGCCATGGCCGGCGTGTTGATCGCCGCCACGGGCTTCCCGGTGTACTGGCTGTGGCGGGGTCGACGAAAGGCGTGATCGCGGTGAGTGGCGGCGACTACTACCTGGCTCCGGATCTCTACGACGCCGTCTACGCCGACGTGGTGGCGGACATCGAGCCGCACGTGACGCTCATGCGCGGCGCGGGCGGTCCTGCGCTCGAGCTCTGCTGCGGGAATGGCCGGCTGCTGCTCCCCGCGCTCGCGGCGGGCGTGCCGTGCGACGGCATGGACTTCGATCCGCACATGCTCGAGGACTTGAAGGCCAAGCTCGCGATGCGCGGGCTCCGCACGCAGGTGATGCAAGGCGACATGCGCGACTTCTCGCTCCCCGACCGCTACGCGTTGATCGCGATCGGGTTCAACTCGTTCCTCCACAACCTCACGCAGGCTAACCAGCTCGCCTCGCTCCGCTGCTGCCGGCACCACCTCGTGTCGGGCGGTCGGCTCGTGATCGTCGCGTTCCACCCCAGCGCGGACAAGCTCATCGAGTGGTCGGGCCCCGAGAAGCTGGTGAAGGACCTGCCGCATCGCGACGGCAGCGTGCGGCTGTGGGACCACGCCGACGACGACCGCGTGGAGCAGGTCCGCCACATGACGCGTCGCATCGAGTTCACGGACGCCTCGGGCGGCGTGACGCGTCGCGAGACGGTGCATTTCTCGCTCCGCTACATCTACAAGCCCGAGATGGAGCTGCTGTTTCGCGTGGCCGGGTTCTCGAGCTGGCAGGTGCGGCCGGCTTTCGCGAGTTACATGGACCCGGCCTCCGTCGCCGGTGACCGTCCCCTCCGGGAAGGTGACAACCTCGAGTGGACCGCGTGGCGGGACTAGAGCCATGAACGCGCCCGCGCATGGCGTGCCGAGCGGATCACGCCCCAGCGTTCGCGAAGCACGCCACTGGCTGGACCCCGCCGTGGTCGCGCGCCTCGCACACCTGGACGTGCGTGCGCGCCTGGTCGTAGAGGGCTTCATCGCCGGCATGCACCGCTCGCCGTTTCATGGATTCTCAGTGGAGTTCGCCGAGCATCGCCCGTACATGCCGGGGGACCCCCTGAAGAACCTCGACTGGAAGGTGCTCGCGAAGAGCGATCGCTACCTGGTCAAGCAGTACACCGAGGAGACGAACCTGCGCGCGCACCTGCTCGTGGACCTCTCGGGCTCGATGGGGTTCCGCTCGGAGCGCGCGTCACTCTCCAAGCTCGAGTACGCGCGGTCGCTCGCCGCGGCGCTCGCCTACCTGATGATCGGCCAGCAGGACGCCGTGGGCGCGCTGCTGTTCGCCGAGCAGCCGCTCCAGTACGTGCCCCCGCGCTCGGTGCGGTCGCACCTGGACGTCGTGCTCAAGTGCCTGTCGGCCGGCGAGCCCGCGGGCCGCACAAGGCTGGCGCCGGTGCTGCACGAGCTCGCCGAGCGCATCAAACGCCGCGGCCTCGTCGTGCTGCTCTCGGACCTGCTCGACAAGCCGGCCGATGTGCTCTCGGGATTGCAGCACTTCCGGCACCGGCGTCACGAAGTCATCGTGTTCCACATCCTGGATCCCGACGAGATCGAGTTCCCGTACACCGACGCGTCCACGTTCGTGGACCTGGAGACCGGCGCGCAGCTCACCACCGAGCCGTGGGAGATCGCGGCGCGCTACCGCCAGCAGCTCGAGGCATGGCGCAATCAGTACGCGCGCGCCTGCCGCGAGCAGCGCGTGGACTACGTGCCGCTCGACACGCGCACGCCGTTCGACCGTGCGCTGCTCGCCTACCTCGAGAAGCGGGCCACGTTGCTGTGATCGCCCGCTCGATCGGCGTGCTCGTGTTCGCCGCCGGTGCCGCGGTGCTCGTCGTTGGGCTCACGCTCCTCGGCCGCGCGCCCGGTCTTCCGGCCGAGACCCGGCATCTGCGCGAGATGAAGGACCGGCTCGAGCCGCCCCCGTCGTGGCGCGACGTCACGATGAGCGACTTCGCCGCGCTGCCGCACCATCCACCGTTCGACGAACGCGTGCGGCTCGAGGACCAGGGCGTGCGCATGACCGGCTGGGTGCAGCGCATCCTGCTCTCGGGGGACGGCGACGTGCACGTGGAGCTGGCCGAGAACAAGCGCACGCGGCTCGACCGCGACACGGTCTACGTTGTGGCCGAGATCTCGTCGCCGTGGCGAAGCATGCGTCCGGGCTGGGTGTACGACTCGCTGCTCGTGGCGTTCCGGCCCAACAGCGGCGGCCCGAGCGCGTGGGAGGCGGGGCCGCGCCGAGTGCGGCTCTCGGGCTGGCTGCTCTTCGACCATCCCTACGACAAGCCCGTGAGCAATTGGCTGCTCGAGCGCGAAGCGCCGCGGCGGACCGGGTGGGAGATCCATCCGGTGACAGGTATCGAGCTGTGGGACGACTCGACACGAACCTGGCAGGAGCTGGCGCGATGAGGCCTGACGTGCGGCGTTGCCGCGCACGTGGAGCCCGCGCGTGAATTTCCTGAACCCGCTGTTCCTGTTCGGGTTGGGCGCGGCCGCGATCCCCGTGCTCATCCACCTGTTCACGCGTCGAAAGCCGCGCGAGGTGCGCTTTCCCTCGCTCGATTTCATCTCCGAGGTGAATCAGAGCGAGATCCGCCGGCTGCGGCTGAAGCAGTGGCTGCTCCTGCTCCTCCGCACGCTGGCGGTGGCGCTGCTCGCGATGGCCATGGCGCGGCCATCGCTGCAGGGCGGCTCGCGAGGCGGGACGGCGGCCAGCACGCTCGTGGCGCTGGTGGACGTCTCGGGCAGCATGGGTGCGCCTGACGCCGAGGGTCGGCCCTTGACCGCCACCGCGCGCCGAGTGGTCGAGAGCCTGCTCGCCACGCTGGGCCCCGCCGACGAACTGCTGCTCGTGCCGTACGACCGCACGCCGCGGCCGCTCTCGGAAGCGCCGATCGCCGACGCGGTCCGGCTGCGCGCCGCGAGCCAAACGTTGACGCCGAGCGCCTCCGCCACGGATCACGCCGCCGCCTTGGACGTGGCCGCCCGTGCGCTCACCGCGTCGCGCGCGCTCAATCGCGAGCTGTTCTGGGTGTCGGACTTCCAGCGCACAGGCTTCGGCGGGGCACCCGCCGCAGGCGGGTCCGGACTCGAGGTGCCGCCGGGTCCGTGGGGGACGTCGCGCGTGTACCTCGTGCCGCTTGACCCTCGCAGCCGCGCCAACGCCGCGCTCACGAATGCCGCGCTGGCGCCCGCCGCCGACGCGGGTGCTGCGCCCGCGCTCGAGGTGGGGGCGGTGTCGTACGACGCCACGAGCGGCAGTACTGCGCAGGACTTCGCGCTCGAGGCGCGCGAACTCGCGAGCAGCGCGGGTGACGCGGCTTCCGTTCGAAACGGCGCGGCCGGTGCCTCCGTCCCCAACCTCTCGCTCGGTCGCGGATTCGTGTCGCTGGCCTCGCGCGGCGAGGGCCGCGCTTTGCTCCCGCTCTCGCGCCTGCCCGAGACGGGCGGCGAGGTGCTGTTGCCGGACGATGCGTTGGCGCTCGACAATAGGCGCGTGTTCACGTCCGGCCGCTCGGGCACGCTGCGCGTGATCCTGCGCGAGGACGGCAGCTCCTCGCCGCTCCGGCTGGCACTCGAAGCGGGCTCGCCGGCCTCGGGGCTCAGCGTGCGCGCACTCGACGCAACGCAACTCGCGGCCGGCGTCGGCGACGCGGACCTGGTGGTGATCGGCGACGTCGAGCGGCTGGGCCCGGCCGAACTCCAAGCCGTGCTCGACTTCCATCGCGCGGGCGGCGGTCTGTTGTTGGTACCCGGTGGCCGCGCGGACCTGATGGCGTGGAACGAGCTCCTGGGCACGCTCAAGACCGCCGCGATGGCGGAGGAGGACGCCGCCCCCGCGGGTGCGGCGTGGCGGCTGCTGCGAGCGGTCGCGGGCCACGCCATACTCGATGGCTTCCCGGCGCGCCCCGGCGAGCCACTCACCCAGGCGCGCTTCACGCGCGTGCCGGTGGTGCGCGCCGCGGCCGGGGCTCGCGTACTGCTCCGCTACGACGACCGCCACGCGGCGCTCGTCGAGGCCGAGCACGTGCTGCTGCTCGCCACGCCGCTCGATGCCGCACGCAGCGATTTCGCGATCTCGGGCGCGTTCTTGCCGTTGGTCCACCAAGCGGCGCGCGTGCTGGCGCGCGGCACCGCGGCGCCGTCGCTCTACCCGGGCGATGCCTGGAGCGCGCCGGCCTCGGCGACGTGGCGCGTCGAGGACGAGGCCGGGCGCGAGGTGGCGTTGAGCGTCGAGACGGGCGGCGGGGCGGCGCGCGCGGTGAGCGCGCCGCTTGACCGGACCGGGCTCTACCGCGCTTTCGCGGACGGGCGGCTGCGCACGAGCTTCGCGGTGAACCCCGATCCGCGAGAGGGCGACCTGGCACCGTTGCCGGAGGCGTCGCTCGTCGCGGCGTTCCCGAATGGCCGCGCGCGAGTCGTCCGCGTCGGGGACGATCTCGCCGCGCGCATCCGGCAGGCACGCTTCGGGCGCGAGCTGTGGCCCGAGTTCGTGATCGCGGCGCTGCTACTGCTCGTGGCGGAGTCCGTGATCGCGCGCTGGGGCATGGCGGGGCTCGCGAGCGCCCCTCGAAGGACGGGCTGAACGTCAGTTCTTCTGCTCGACCCTCACGTTCCTCGGGAGCACCTCGGGGTTCAACGCCTTGATCTCGACGCGGCGATTGCGCAGGCGCTCCTCGTCGTTCCGCTCCCGGGTCTCGGGGTTCGTCTCGCCATAGCCTTTTGCGACCAGGTTCCCGGCGTTCAGTTTGAAGTGCGAAAGCAGGTAGCTGCGAACGGACTCGGCACGCGATTGCGAGAGTCGCATGTTGAACGCCGCCGCGCCGCGCGTGTCGGTGTGCCCCTGCACCTCGAGACGCAGGTCCACGAACTTCTCGAGCACGCCGCCGACCTCGTTGAGCGTCGTCTCGGACTCCGGCAGCAGGTTCGCGCTGCCGGTCTCGAAGTAGACGTTCTCCAGCCGGATGCGGCCGCCTTCCACGAGCTGACGCTCGGTCTCGCTCACGGGCGGGGCCGGCGGCGGGGTCGGCGTGGCCGGAACGGGCGTGATCTTCACGTCCTGGTCGCCTGCGCGTGACGAACCCGAGAGCTGCACCCTGGAGCAGCCGTCCTTGTTGACCTTCTCGCCGGGCGGTGTGTTCGGGCACCTGTCGAGTCCGTCGTAGACGCCGTCACCGTCGGAATCGACCGGGCAGCCCCACTCATTCACGAACGCGCCCTTCGGCGTGTTGTCGCAGCGGTCGAGGCGGTCGAACACGCCATCGCCATCCAGGTCCAC
>JAHFBW010000203.1 GCA_023249845.1 Candidatus Eiseniibacteriota bacterium | reverse complement strand
GGCTGTGCGCGACGCTCGACGTGCACACTGTGGGCGCGGGCGGCGGCTCGATCGCGCGCGTGCAGGGCGGCGAGCTGCACGTGGGCCCGGAGAGCGCGGCAGCGGAGCCTGGGCCCGCGTGCTACGGGCGCGGCGGCCCGGCCACCGTGACCGACGCACTCGTATTGCTCGGCGTCATCGCCGCGGATTCGCTGGCCGGGGGCGCGCTGCGGCTGGACCGCGCGGCCGCCAGGCGAGCGCTGGTCGGGCTCGCGCGCGATCTCCGCGTGGCCACGCCCGAGCAGGCCGCGCGCGGGGTGCTGCGGGTCGCCGAGGCGCGCATGGCGGCGGCGCTCCGGAAGGTCTCGGTCGAGTGCGGCGAGGACCCACGCGGTGCCGCGCTCGTGGTGTTCGGTGGCGCGGGCGGGCTTCACGCCTGCGCGCTCGCCGCGGCGCTGGGGGTGCGCGCGATCGTCTGGCCGCGAGACGCGGGCGTGCTGTGTGCGCTGGGTGCGCTCGAGGGCGGATCGCGGCGCGAGCGCTCGCGCAGCGTGCTCATGGATGCGCGCGAACGCGGCGCGCTGGCCCGCGCGACGGCCGAGCTCGAGCGCGAGGTGTTGCGCTCGTTCGCGCCGTCTGAGCGGCGTCGCGTGCGGCTCGAACACAGGGCTCTGGTGCGCGCGCTCGGCCAGGCACACGAACTCACCGTGGTCGCGATGCCGCTCGCCTCGCTTCGCGAGCGCTTCCACGCGACGCACGAGCGGCGCTATGGATTCGCCGACCGCGACGCGGTCGTGCAGGTGGTCACGCTCGAGGTGGAGGGCTGGCTGCCCGAGCGGCTCCCGCGCGAGCGGCGTGCCTCGCCACGCAAACCTGGGCGCGTAGGGCGCGTGCGCGCCTGGCACGACGGCCGGCTGGTGACCGCTGCGGTGTGGCGACGCGAGGCGCTCTCGCGAGGCGCACGCGTGCGCGGCCCGGCCGTGGTGGAGGACGACGGCGCCACGCTGTGGGTGGCGCCGGGCTTCACTGCTCACCACCACGCGAGCGGCGCGCTGGTCGTGACGCGGAGGTCTCGCCGATGACTGCTCGCCGCCGTGGCCGCGCGCCGGACCCCGTGGAGCTGGCTCTCTTCCGGGGACTCTTCGCGGCCTGCGCTGAGGAAATGGGGGCCACGCTCATGCGCGCGGCGCACTCGCCCAACATCACCGAGCGGCTCGATCACTCCTGCGCGGTGTTCGACGCGGGAGCACGGCTGGTCGCTCAGGCCGCGCACATTCCCGTGCACCTGGGGAGCATGCCGCGCGCGGTCGAGGCCGCGCTGGCGTTGGCACCGTTCCGGCCCGGGGATGCGGTGCTGTTGAACGATCCCTACGCAGGCGGCACGCACCTTCCCGACCTGACGCTCGTCTCGCCGGTGTTCCTGGCCGGACGGACTCGACCCACGTTCTTCGTGGCGAGCCGCGCGCACCATGCCGACGTGGGCGGCGCGGCGCCCGGCTCCCTGCCGCTGGCGCGCGAGGTGTACGAAGAGGGCCTTCGCATCCCGCCCGTGTTCCTGCGGCGGGCGGGCCGCGACGACCCTGGCGTGCTGTCGCTGCTGCTCGCGAACGTGCGCACGCCGCACGAGCGACGCGCCGACCTGGCCGCACAGCTGGGGGCACAGGTGACCGGCACGCGACGACTGGCCGATCTGGCGGCGCGCGGGGGAGCGGGCGCGCTCGAGCGCGCGGCGGCCGCGCTCATGGACGCCACCGAACGGCATGCGCGCGCGCTGCTCGCGAAACTGCCGCGCGGCACATGGCGGTTCGAGGACGCGCTCGACGACGACGGACTGGGGAACGGACCGCTCGCGATCCACGTCACGCTCACGCTCGGCGACGGCCGCGTGATCGCCGACTTCCGCGGCACTTCGCCGCAGGCGGCTGGCCCGGTGAACGCCGTGCGGGCCGTGACCACCGCTGCCGTGCTCTACGTGGTGCGCTGCGTGCTCCGCGAGGACGTGGCTGTGAACGACGGCCTGCTCCGCACGATCGAGGTGCGGGCCCCGCGCTCGAGCCTCGTGGATCCGACGCCGCCGGCCGCGGTGGGAGCGGGGAACGTCGAGACCTCGCAGCGCATCGTGGACACCGTACTGGGCGCGTTCGCGCGGGCGCTTCCGCGGCAGCTGCCCGGCGCGAGCAGCGGCACCATGAACAACCTCCTGATCGGCGGGCACGATCCGCGCTTCGACCGGGATGCGCGAAGCGAGGACGCTCGCATGTTCGCCTACTACGAAACGCTCGCCGGCGGACATGGGGCGGGCCCCTCGGGCGCCGGGGCGAGCGCCATGCAGGCGCACATGACGAACACGCGCAACACGCCGGTGGAGTCGCTCGAGCACGCCTATCCGCTGCGTGTGCGCTCGCTGCGCGTGCGGCGCGGTTCGGGCGGCCGCGGGCGCCACGCCGGAGGAGACGGCATCGAGCGCGCGATCGAGCTGCTCGTGCCAGCGCGCGTCACGGTGATCGCGGAGCGGCGCGTCCTCCCGCCGTGGGGTGCCGCGGGCGGAGAGCCCGGCGCGCGCGGCCGCACGCGCGTCCGCCCGCCGGGCCGTGGAGCGCGCGAGGAGACGCTGCCGGGCAAGTTCACGCGCTCGCTCGCCGCTGGCAGTGTGCTGACGCTCGAGAGCCCGGGCGGCGGTGGTTGGGGCCGGCGGACGCGCCGCTCAAGCCGTCGTTGACCCGGCGCGAAGCGCGGCGAGCCGCTCGGCGACGACACGCCGCGTAAGCGGCGTGCAGTCGGCGGCCGAGAGCCGCAAGAGCGCCTCGGGCACCTGATCCAGGAAGCGATCGTTCTGAAGCCCCACGAGCACGGTGGGTCGTGACTTCGCCTGCGCTCGCAGTTCGGCCAGGCGCTCGGTCGTGAGCGGCACGCGCGAGGCCACCGCGGTCACGTCCACCGCGGGCGCCGCGCCTCCGTCGGGGATACCCGCGGCACGCAGCGAGTCCGCGAATGTCGGACCGTGCTTCCACTCGGGCTCGGAGATCACGTGCCAGCCGCCGGCCGAGGCTCCGGGGGCCGCGCCCTCCACACGTAGCGCGCGGCCGATCAAACCCGCGAGGCGCGACTCCCAGTCGGGCGGCGTCAGCGATTCGAGCGGCACAGCGAGGGCCACGAGGCCCGGTTCGGCGTGCGCCCCGTCGAACGTCGCGAGACGCGGCCGCGTGGCGTCGAACAGCACGCGGTTCACGCGGCCCTCGACGACGTCCTCGGCGAGCGAGTATCGCGCTCGGCGCACGGCCTCGTTCCAATGGGCGTAGAGCAGCAGGTCGCAGCCGGCGTTGAGCGCCGCGAGCCCGGCTTCCGCGGGCGTGCGACCGGCCGCGGCGCCCTGCATCTCGAGCGCGTCGGTGATGACCACGCCCTGGAAGCCCAGCCGCTCGCGCAGCACGCCCTGGACGATGGCGCGCGAGAACGTGGCGGGCACGCCGGGATCGAGCGCGGGATACAGCACGTGCGCGGTCATCTGCGAGTCCGCGCCGGGGTGGGCGCGGAACGGCGCGAACTCGCGGGATTCGAGTGTCGCCTCGCCCACGTCGCACACGGGAAGCGCCAGGTGCGAGTCCACGCGGGTGTCGCCGTGCCCCGGCGCGTGCTTCAGGCACGCGGCCACGCCGCTGCCGCGAAAACCCTCGAGCCACGCGCCCACGTTGCTCGCGACCTCTGCGGGCTCCGTGCCCCAGGCGCGCGGTCCGATGACGGGATTATCGGGCTCGCTGTGCACGTCGGCGACCGGCGCGTAGTCCCAGTCGAAGCCCACCGCGCGCAGCCGGCGGGCGGTCACGCCGGCGATCCACGCGATCGTCTCGGCGTCGGCGACGCGGGCGAGCGTGGCCGCGTTCGGCGGCACGACGAGATGGCCGGCGAGCTGCGAGACCCAGCCGCCCTCCTCGTCGAGTGCGACGAACAGTCGCCGCGGCCGGGCCAGTTCGCGAAGACGCGCGATGAGCGTGCGCGCGTGCTCGAGGTCGCGGAAATCGCGCGCGAACAGGATGGCGCCGGCCGGTGGGAACTGGGCGAAATCGCGCTCCCAGACTGGCGAAAGTCCGTCGGGAGGGATGCCGATGACCATTCGGCGAGCGATCCCACGCTGGGCGTCCATGCCCGGCCACGTTGTGGGAGTGCGCCGCGCGTGTCAACGCCGTGTGAGGACTGCCGGCGGTGGCGCCCGAAACTCCTCGCCGGTCGTGGCTTCGCGTGCGGTCGTGCAAAACGCTCATTGGGTGTGAATCTTCAAGGCGCTAGACTCGTCTGGAACATCCCAAGCTGCGGGTGTCCCACGCTCCTCACCCGGAGGTTCACGCTGATCCTGTCGTCGCCCAAGTCGTTCCGCGCGGTCGGACTCTGCACGCTGGCGCTCGCCGCCGCGAGCGCGGCCGCGCCCGCCGGCACGCCGCGCGCGACGTCCAGCGCGAAGGTGGCCGCGAGCGGCCCGGACTCGACGACGCGCAAGGCTCTCGTCATCGAGGGTGACGACCACCTGTTCATGGTCGCCGCGCCCAAGGGCTGGATCCTGGACGACACATCCGGCATGGGCTCGCGCATCCGTTGCGTGTTCTATCCGCAGGGTCAGCAGTGGTCGTCGGCGCCAACGGTGATGTATGTGAATCCGTTGCACGGCTTCGGCGCGCGCGCACGCACGATGCAGTCGCTCATGGCCGAGGACGAGAAGTCGTTCAAGAAGCGCTCGCCACGCGGCCGCATGACCGACGCCGGCACGCTCCCGACCGGCAGCAACAAGGTGGCCCAGGTGCGCTACTTCTCGGACTCCGGCGGACCCCCGCACGAGGCGGTGGCCTACGTGCCGGAGGCGGACCTCGTCATGCTGGTCGTGTTGAGCTCGCGCTCCCCCGAGGGCTTCCAGAAGGCGCTCGGCGCCTACCGCGAACTGGTCCAGAGCTATGCCTGGGTGGGCTCCAACACAGAGTTCGGGCGCTGACCGTGCGTACGCGCGTGTCGCAGAAGAGCCTGCGCTTCACCGAGAGCGTCATCCGCGAGATGACGCGGCTCGCCACGCAGCATGGCGCCGTGAACCTGTCGCAGGGTTTCCCGGACTTCGCGGCGCCCGATGTCGTGAAGGCCGAGGCGGCCCGCGCCGTGATGGCCGACGTGAACCAGTACGCGATCACTTGGGGTGCCAAGCGCCTGCGCGACGCGCTGGTCGCGAAGCAGCAGCGCTTCACCGGACTGGTGTTCGACCCCGAGCGCGAGATCACCGTCTGCTGCGGCTCCACCGAGTGCATGGCGTCGGTCATGCTGGCGCTCGTGGATCCGGGCGACGAGGTCGTGGTGTTCGAGCCCTACTACGAAAACTACGGCCCTGACGCCATCCTCTGCGGCGCGGTGCCTCGGTTCGTGCGGCTGCGCGAGCCCGACTGGAGCTTCGACCCCGCCGAGCTGGCCGCGGCATTCAACGCGCGCACGCGCGCGATCGTGGTGAACACCCCGAACAACCCCACCGGCAAGGTGTTCTCGCGCGAGGAGCTCGAGCAGATCGCCGCCCTGTGCCAGACGTGGGACGCGGTCGCGATCACCGACGAGATCTACGAGCACATCCTCTACGACGGGGCGAAGCACGTGAGCCTGGCCGCGCTTCCCGGCATGCGCGAGCGCACCGTCACCGTGTCGGGGCTCTCCAAGACGTGGAGCGTGACCGGCTGGCGTGTCGGCTGGTGCCTGGCGCCCGCCGACCTCACCGCGGCCATCCGCAAGGTGCACGACTTCGTCACGGTGGGCGCGCCGGCGCCGCTCCAGGAAGCCGCGGCGGTGGCGCTCGAGATGCCCGACGACTACTACACGAAGCTCGCCGCGAGTTATCGCGAGCGGCGCGAGTTCCTGGTGCCGGTGCTCGAGGCCGCCGGGTTCCGCGTGTTCCCGCCGCGCGGCGCCTACTACGTGATGACCGACATCTCGGGCTTTGGTTTTCCCGACGACGTCACGTTCGCCCGCTGGCTCGTGTCGGAGGGCGGCGTCGCCGCCGTGCCCGGCTCGAGTTTCTATTCCGATCCGTCGGCCGGCTCGCAGCGCCTGCGCTTCCATTTTGCCCGGAAACGCGAGACGTTGGAGGCCGCCGCCGAGAAACTGAGATCCCTGCGGTCACGCCTGCCGGCGCGGCCGGAGTCACTCACCCGGGGGTAGCACCCACATGAGCACACCTCGTCGCAAGTCCCTCGGTCCGTTGGGCATCGCCATGGCGCTCGCGCAGCTCCTCGGCTTCGGCTTCGCGCGCGCTCTCTCGGCCACCGACGACCTACGCAGCCAGCTCGACTTGTTCTCCCAGGTGCTGTTCACCGTGCAGAACAACTACGTCGAGCAGCCCGACAACGAGAA
>JAHFBW010000202.1 GCA_023249845.1 Candidatus Eiseniibacteriota bacterium | reverse complement strand
TGGTCGCGAGCGCCACCTCGGCCGGGGCGCAGCCGAGCCTAAGCGCGAACCCCGCGCGCACACGTTCGGCCCGCTCGAATGCTCGCGTCCACTTGTCGTCCACGTCGCGCGCGGCGTCGTCCCAGGCTTCGAGCTGCGCCTCGCGTGCGACGTCGGGCCAGGCCTGGTGCGAGTGTCCGGTGAGCAGCAGCCGATTCGCCACGTCGAAGCGCGAGTAGTCCCCGGCCAGCGCGTTGGGCGTGCGACGCAGCGCCTCGAGCGGCGGAGGTGCGGCCGCGATCGCGCTCACAGCTCGGTCCGGATCTCCCACAGGTCCGGGAACAGCGGCTGGTTGAGCGTTGTTCTCAGGTAGGGCGCGCCCGCCGAGCCGCCGGTGCCTCGCCGGCCTCCGATCGTCCGCTCCACCATCTTCACGTGCCGATAGCGCCACTCCATGACGCCCTCGTCCAGGTCCACGAGCCGCTCGCACAGCTCGCGCGTCTCCGGGTCCGTTCGGTAGACCGCCAGCAGTATCGGGTGCAAGGACGGCATGGACGTGACCGGCTTCGTGACGTCCCGCGCCAGGACTTCGGCCGGCACCGCGTGCCCGCGCGCCCCAAGGCAGCGCAGGAACGCGTCCCACAGCGTCGGCTCCGCGAGCCGCCGCTCGAGCCGCGTGTGAGCTTCGCTGCCCGGCAGGTAGCGCTCGAGCGCCTCGGGGCGCTTGTAGCCGAGCGCGAATTCGATCTCGCGGAACTGGAACGACTGGAAACCGCTCCCGGACTCGAGCCGCTCGCGAAACGACAGGAACTCGAGTGGCGTCATGGTCTCGAGCACGTCGATCTGATGCACGAGCACCTTCAGGATCGTGAGCACGCGCTTGAGCGTGTGCTGCGAGCGTGGCGCGTCGCCGCGGCCGAGGACGAGCACGAGGTAGTCGAGCTCATGCAGCACCTCCTTGAACCACAGCTCGTACACCTGATGGATGACGATGAACAACGTCTCGTCGTGCTCGGGGCCGTCCGAGAGCGGTTGCTGCAGCGCCAGAAGCCGGTCGAGCTGCAGGTAGCTGGAGTAGGTGAGCGCCATGTTCGTGCGTCTCCTGCGCGCGGGGCGCGCGGTCAGATGAAGCGCGGGCGGTAGCGGTTCAGCGTGGCGTACTGGCCGGGCCAGGTGAGTGTGTGGCCCTGCTCGAACGCCGCGTGCCGTGTCCAGTACGGGTCCCACAGGTGCGCGCGCGCGAGCGCGCACAGGTCGGCGCGCCCCGCGGCGAGGATGGTGTTGACGTCGGTGTAGGAGGAGATGTTCCCGACCGCCATGGTCGCGATCCCCACCTCGTGCCGGATGCGGTCGGCGAACGGCGTCTGGAACAGCCGTCCGTACACCGGACGCTGGTCGTCCACGGTCTGCCCGGCGGAGACGTCCACGAGGTCGCAGCCGTGCGCGTACAGCGCGCGCGCCACCTCCACGGCGTCCGCAGGCTCCATGCCGCCCGGGAACCAATCCACGGCCGAGATGCGCACGCTCATCGGCTTGGCCGCGGGCCACGTGGCGCGGACCGCGTCGAACACCTCGAGCGGGAAGCGCAGCCGGCGCTCGAGCGGACCGCCAAACGCATCGGAGCGCTGGTTCGTGAGCGGCGACAGGAAGCTCGCGAGCAGGTAGCCGTGCGCCATGTGCAGCTCGAGCAGGTCGAAACCGACCTCGTCGGCGAGGCGGGAGGCGCGCACGTAGTCGGCGACGATCGTGCGCATCTCGGCCGCGGTGACTTCGCGCGGCACGGGACTGTGGGGCTTGTAGGGGAGCGGCGAGGCCGACACCACCGGCCAGCCACCCGAAGGCAACGGCTCGTTGTCGCCCTCCCACATCTTCTGCGTTGAAGCTTTGCGACCGGCGTGGCCCAGCTGCATGGCGATCTTGGCCCACGAGTTGGTGTGCACGAACTCGACGATGCGGCGCCACGCCGCGGCCTGCTCCGGCTTCCAGAGCCCGGTGCACCACGGCGAGATCCGCGCCTCGGGGCTGACGTCGGTCATCTCCGCCACCACCATCCCCGCGCCGCCGATCGCGCGTGCGCCCAGGTGCACGAAGTGCCAGTCGTTGGGCATGCCGTCCTCGGCCGTGTATTGGCACATCGGCGAGACCACGACGCGGTTCGCGAACGTGAGTTCGCGCAGCTTGAACGGCGTGAACATCGGCGGCGGGGCCGGCGCGTCGGCAGGCGGCGCCGGCTGGAGTGCGGCCGCGAACGCGCGGTCCGCGAACCAGCGGTCCACGCGGTCCGTGAACACCGGATCGCGGAGCTTCAGGTTCGCGTGCGTCACGCGCAGGCTCCGGGTGAGGAGCGTGAACGCGAACTGGATCGGATCCAGGTGCATGTAGCGCTCGGTGTCCTCGAACCATTGCAGGCTCACCTGTGCCGCGCGCTGCAGACTCTCCACCGCCGGACGTCGCGCCGCTTCGTACGCGGGTAGCGCATCACGCACCTGGGCGTGCTCTCCGAGTGCGGCGACCAGCGCGATCGCGTCCTCCATGGCCAGCTTCGTGCCCGAGCCCACCGAGAAGTGCGCGGTGTGCGCGGCGTCGCCCATGAGCACGACGTTGTCGTGGTGCCAGCGCGTGTTCCGCACCGTCGGGAAGCGGCGCCAGATCGAGTGGTTCGAGACCAGGCGATGCCCATCCAGCTCGTCGGCGAACAGGCGCTCGCAGAACGCGATCGTGGCGGCTTCGTCGGCGCGATCGAGCCCGGCGAGTTTCCAGGTCTCCTCCCGGGCCTCGATGATGAAAGTGGACGCTCCTGGCTCGTACTGGTAAGCGTGAACTCGCCAAAGGCCGTTCGGGTCGGACTTAAAGTAAAACGTGAAGGCCGGGAACGGCCGCGTGGTCCCCAGCCACACGAACCGATTCGGCCGTTCGTCCAACTGCGGCTGGAAGTGTTCGCGGTAGCGCTCGCGCGCCACCGAGTTCACACCGTCGCAGGCCACCACGAGGTCGGCGCTTCGGAACTCCTCAGGGTCGCGCACGTCGTGGTCGAAGCAGAGCCGCACGCCGGCTTCGCGGCAGCGCTCGTGGAGCAGGGCGAGCAGCGTGCGCCGCGAGAGCCCGGAGAACCCGTGCCCAGTGGAGACGAGTGTCTCGCCCCGATAGTGGATCTCGATGTCGTCCCAGCGATGCGCGTGCTTCCCCATGGCCTGGGTGATCAACGGGTCGGCCTTCGCCAGGGCTTCCTCGGTGGCGTCCGAGAACACGACGCCGAAACCGAACGTGTCGTCGGGGCGGTTGCGCTCGAGCACGGTCACGTCGTGGCGCGCGTCGGCTTGCTTGAGGAGCGAGGCGAAGAACAGACCCGCGGGCCCGCCGCCCAGGCACACCACCTTCACGCGCGGCCTTCCTGGAGGAGCTGGCCGGCGATGACCAGGTGCTGGATCTCGCTCGTCCCCTCGTAGACGCGCAGCGCGCGCACCGAGCGGTAGAGCCGGTCCACCGGGTGCGCGGCGAGCACGCCGGCGCCGCCCAGCACCTGGACGGCGTCGTCCACTATCCGCTGCGCCGCCTCGGTGGCGTAGAGTTTGGCCATCGCCGCTTCGAGCGTGACGCGCTCGGCGCCGCCGTCCGCGGCGTGCGCCGCGCGATAGACGAGGAGCCGCGCCGCGGTCAGCTCCGTGGCCATGCGTGCGAGCTTCTCCTGGACGAGCTGGAACTCCGCGAGCGGCTTGCCGAACTGCCGGCGCGCGCGCGCGTGGCGCACGGCCTCCTCGAGCGCGCGCGCGGCCATGCCGCAGGCGGCAGCGCCGACCGTGGAGCGCAGTCGATCGAGCGTCTTCAAGCCCAGCGCCAACCCGCGGCCCTCCTCGCCGAGCCGGTGGGACGCCGGCACTCGGCAGCCCTCGAACGCGATCTCGCCCAGCGGATGCGGCGAAGACAGCACCTGCGGCGCCACGAAGCGCAGCCCCGGCGTGTCGGCCGGGACCACGAAGCAGCTCACGCCGCGACCACCCGCCGCCGGGTCGGTGCTCGCGAACACTGTGTAGTAGTCGGCGATGCCAGCGTTCGAGATGAAGCACTTGCTGCCTTGGATCACGTAGTGCTCACCGTCGCGCCGCGCACGCGTGGCCAGCGAGGCGATGTCGGAGCCCGCGCCGGCCTCGGTCATCGCGAACGCGGCCATCGCCTCACCGGCGAGCGTGGGCGGCAGCCAGCGCTCGCGCATGGCGCCGTTGTCCGAGAGCAGGATGGGAACGACGCCGAGCGCCTGGAGCGCGAACACAGCGTCGGCGAGCGGTGACGCGGCGGCCAGCGCTTCGCGCGCGAGGCAACAGCTCCGCCAGTCGGCGGCGCCAATCGGTGCGAACACGCCGGCCTTGCCCATGGTGGCCAGCAGTTCGCGCGCCTCGCGGCGTGCGTCCGCATCGGACGCCGGCTCGCCGCGCGGCGCCAGCTCGCGGGCGGCGAACGCCGAGACCGAGCCCGCGAACCCCTCGTGCGACGCGTCGAGGAACGGGCGGATGGGCGAGAGGTCGGGGCTGCTCACGTGAAGCTCGGCGTGCGCTTGGCGCGGAACGCCTCGTACGCCTCGCGGTAGTTCGGGTGCGTCATGAGCTCGGCCTGGACGCGCGCCTCGTGGTCAAGCGCCTGCTCCAACGTCATGTGCGACTCGAGCGCGATCGCCTGCTTGCTCACCGCGAGCGCGTCCGACGGCCCGCGCGCGAGCTTCTCCGCAAACGCCATGGCTTCGGGCAGCAGCTGCTCCTGCGGCAGCACGCGCTGGTAGAGCCCCATCTCGTAGGCGCGCTGCGCGGTGATGAAGTCGCCGGTGAACAGGAGCTCGCTCGCATTGCCCTGGCCCACAAGCCGCGGCAGCAGCCACGACACACCCATGTCGGCGCCGGAGAGCCCGACCTTCACGAACAGGAACGCGATGCGCGCCGATTCGGCCGCGAAACGCACGTCGCTCGCGGCCGCGAGCACCGCGCCCGCGCCGGCCACGGTGCCGTTCAAGGCCGCCACGATCGGCCGCCGGCAGCGGCGCATGCTCGCGACCACGTCGCACGTCATGCGCGTGAACTCCAAGAGCCCCTCCGGGCTCCTACCGAACAGCGCGCCGATGATGTCCTCCACATCGCCGCCCGAGCAGAAGCCCCGGCCGGCGCCGGTGAGGACGATGGCGCGAACGCCGGGCTCGGTGTCGAGCGCCGCGAACGTGTCGCGCAGCTCGCCATAGACCTCGAACGTGAGCGCGTTCAGGCGCTCGGGCCTGTTCAAGGTGATCGTCGCGACACCGGTGGCGTCATCGAGGCGATAGAGGAATGACTTCGGCGACAGGCTCATGCCGACTCTCCCGGTAGCACCGCGGTGGCTTCGATCTCTACCACGGCGCCCGCGTCGACGAGGCCCTTCACCTCGAGCAACGCCATCGCCGGGTAGTGGCGCCCGAAGCGCTCGCGCCAGACTTCGCCCAGGCGCTGGCGCTCGGCGCGATAAGTCGCGAGGTCGGTGACGTAGATGGTCATGCGCGCGACGTTCGCCGGCTCGCCGCCTGCGGCGCGCACGACATGCAGCACTTGGTCCAGCGCGTGCGCGAACTGCGCCACGAATGCCGGTGGCGTGCCGGGCGCGGCCGCGGTGTGGCCCGCCATGCCGGCCACGAACAAGAGCCGGCCGCGCGCCGGCGCCAGCACGCCGTGGTTCCAGCCCTTCGGCGCGCCGAGCGATTCCGGGTTCACGATCTCGAGACGCATGTGTCTCCCTGGGGCATGAGCGTGATCGCCTGTCCGTTGGTGGCTGACGCCGCATCCGCGCAGAGCTCGAGCACTGCGGCCGCGACCTCGGCCGGTGCGAGCAGGCGCTCCTGCCCGGCCGAGGCGAGCACCGCGGCGAGCGCCACCTCGGGCGTGCGGCCGGTGCTCGCCACGACGTTCGCGATCGTGCGCGCGGTCATCGGCGTGTCCACGTAGCCCGGGCAGAGCGCGTTCACGGTAACGCCGCTGCCCTGGACCTCGAGCGCCACCGCACGCGTGAATCCCACCACCGCGTGCTTGGCCGCGCAGTAGTGCGAGACATAACGCGCGCCATACAGCCCGGCGGTGGAGGCGATGTTGATCACGCGGCCGGATCCGCGCTCGCGCATGCGAGGGAGCAGCTCGCGCGTGCACAGGAACGTTCCCGTGGCGTGCGTGTCGAGCATGGCGCGCCAGTCGGCGAGCGTGATGCGCTCGAGCGGCGCGGCGCCGCCGTCGCCGGCGGCATTCACGAGCACGTCCACCGTGCCGAGGTGCTCGAGCGCGCGGGCGCCGAGTGTGCGCACGTCGGTCTCGTCGCTCACGTCGGAAGGGACGGCCCATGCGCGGGCTCCGCGCGCGCGCAGCACAGTT
>JAHFBW010000201.1:3427-6369 GCA_023249845.1 Candidatus Eiseniibacteriota bacterium | reverse complement strand
GTCGCCCGCTCGGGAGCGCGCGGTGCCAGTGGAGCCCGGTGTGCGAGCACACCAGCAGGTCGGCGTCGTGTTCGCGGCACAGCCACTCGAGGAACGGCTCGCTGGCGGCGCTCTCCCACAGGAACTCGTTCTGCCGGCGCGGCGAGCCGTGGCAGAGGAGCACGCGCCGGCCGGCGAACTCGAGGCGCGCCTCGGCGGGCAGCGAGCGCAGCCATGCCCGTGACGCCTCGCTCACGCGAGCGTCGGTGAAGTCGTAGCTCAGTTGAGCGAAGCGCTGATCGTCGGCGTCGGTGTAGCCGCACGCGCAGTCCGCGAGTCCGTGGCCGATCGAATGATCAACGTTCCCCTGCACGGTCGGCACGGCGCGCGCGCGCAATAGGTTCACGCACTCCTCGGGGTCGGGGCCGAAGCCGCCCAGATCGCCGAGGCACCAGACGAGGTCCGTGCGACGCGAGGCGAAATCTTCCAACACGGCCTCGAGCGCGGGCAGGTTGGCGTACACGCCGCCGAACAATGCGAGCCGAGCGTGCGGCCCTCGCTCAGTCATTGGCGCACGTCATGCCGGTCACCCAGCAGGTCGAACAAGCCTCGTGCGCGAGCGGGAACGCGCGCGCCGATTCCGCCAGCGTGTCGCCCATCCGACCACCGTGCTCGTCCACGAGCAGTGGGCACACGAACACGCCGCGGCTGGTCACCGCCCGGCACGTTCCGCATTGGAGCCGGTTCGGGTCGAAAGCTTCCGCCGGGAGCGCGGCGAGCGTCGGCAGCGGAGGAGCGTGCCCCGGCCGCCCCGCCTCGCGGCCGAGCGTGAACATCGGCAACAGCTTGAGCCTCGATGCCGGCACGCCCTCGGCGGCGAGTGCCGCCCGCGCCCGTGCCGCGAGCTCCGACGCGTCCACGTGAGCGGGCCGCGTGAGCGTCACGATCGGGAGCAGGCCGGCGGCCTCGAGCGCCCTGAGGCCGTCCATGGTGCGCCGCCAGCTCCCCGCGCCGCGGAACGCGTCATGCGAGCGGGCATCGGTGCCGTCGAGCGAGACGCGCAATTCCAGCGAATGACGCGAGGATCTCGTGGTCGCGGCGAGCCAGCGCACGCGGTGCGGCGTGAAAAGCGTCCCGTTGGTGAGGATGGTCACGGGTGCCAGCGCGAGAGTGTCTTGGACGATGTCCTCGAGCGATGGATTCAGGAACGGCTCACCACCCGTCAGGTAGATCTCGCGCACGCCCATCGCCAGCGCTTCGGCGACGCGCGCGGCCACGTCCTCGCGCGACATCATCGCGTGACGGCCCTCGTGGGGGCCCGCGCTCACGAAGCAGTGCGTGCACGAGAGATTGCATACCGTGCCCGCGACCTGGACCCAGAGTTGGTCGAGATGGAGGAGCGGCTGGTTCGGCACCGGTGACGTGTCGCCGCCGGGTGCTTCGCGGCCTGCTTCGGGCGAAAGTCCTTCGCCAGTCGCGTGCCCGTTCGTCAGGCCGGGGCCAATTCGATGGCCGTTGGCGCGCGGCGAGCTTTGACGGGCCGAGGGATGGGGCATAGTCTGACGTGTTACCTTGCACTTAGGGTGGTGTCTCGAGCCGCGGGCATGCATCCAATGGGTGGGTTCGCCGCCCCGGCGGACTCGTGGGACCCCTCCCACTGGGACGGACGCGACTGCGCCAGTGGCCGGTGCGCGGAGAGGGTCCGCTCGGGCGGCGCCCCCGGAGGCACTATGCGAGAACAGGTCGAGAAAGTCATCGAACAGCTTCGCCCCATGGTCCAGTCGGACGGCGGCGACCTCGAGCTCCTGAACGTCACGGAGGACGGGGTCGTGACCCTCCGGCTGCACGGTTCCTGCAGCGGCTGTTCCAGCTCGACCACCACGCTTCGCAACGGCATCGAGCGGTACCTGCGCTACAAGCTGCCGCAGGTCACGCAGGTGCACGCCGAGTAGCGCATGTTCTACGGCTACGGGCTGATCGTGGCCGCGTTCCTGATTGGCGGCACGGTGGTGCTCGCCATTGGCCTGAACCGAGCTCGCGAATGGTGGGAGCATCGCCGCTCCCGCCGCTGAAACGAAGCATGCCTCGAGCCACTCCTTCCCGGAAGGCCCCACGTTGATCACGCCCGAAACGGTCCTCGCCGCGCTCGGCACGGTGAACGATCCCGACCTGCATCGCGACCTCGTCACGCTCGGCATGATCGAGGATGTCGCCGTGGACGGCGGAAAGGTGCGGTTCACGCTCGTGCTCACGACCTCCGCGTGTCCGCTCAAGGGCCAGATCGAGGACGACTGCCGTGCGGCCGTGACGCGCATCGCGGGTGTCACCGACGTGGCCATCAAGACGACGAGCCGCGTGCGGAAGCCGAAGGATCCGTCGTCCGACCGCAAGGCGCTCGAAGGCGTGGGCCATGTCATCGCCGTGGGCTCGGGCAAGGGTGGGGTGGGGAAGAGCACGGTGGCCGCGAACCTCGCCATCGCGCTGGCGCGAACGGGCGCCAATGTGGGTCTGCTGGACGCGGACATCTATGGCCCCAACCTGCCGCGCATGCTCGGTGCGCAGCGCCAGCCCTACCAGCGTGACGGCCGCATCGTGCCGCTCGAGGCGCACGGCATCCGCTTCATGTCCATGGGCCTTCTGGTCGAGTCCGGCGAGGCCGTGGTCTGGCGAGGCCCCATGCTTCACGGCGCCATCAAGTCGTTCCTGGGAGATGTCGACTGGTCGGGCTGCGACTACCTGCTCGTGGACCTGCCGCCGGGCACCGGCGACGTGCAGCTGTCGCTCATCCAGCAGACGGTGGTGACCGGCGCGGTGGTGGTCACCACGCCGAGCACGGTGGCGATCGAGGACTCGGTGAAGGCCATCCGCATGTTCGACAAGCTCTCGGTGCCGGTGCTGGGCGTCATCGAGAACATGAGCTACTTCGTGTGCGACCAGTGCGACAAGCGCCACGACATCTTCTC
>JAHFBW010000201.1:0-3417 GCA_023249845.1 Candidatus Eiseniibacteriota bacterium | reverse complement strand
TTCCGCTCGAGTCCGCGGTGCGCCTGGGCGGCGACACGGGCGCGCCCGTCGTGGCGGCCGATCCCGACGGCGCGACGTCGCTCGCGTTCCGTGCCATCGCGGGCCACCTGGCGCAGCGCATCAGCATCACCACGCTCGGCTCAGTCTCGGCATCCGCATGAGCGCCATCTACGCCGATCACGCCGCCACGACGCGACCCGCGCCCGAAGTGGTGGACGCCATGCTGCCGTGGCTCGGCGAGCGGTTCGGCAACGCCTCGAGCGTGCACACACGCGGTGAGGCGGCGCGCGACGCCATCGAGGGCGCGCGACTCGAAGTGGCGCGGCTCCTGGGCGCCCAGTCCGAGGAGGTCGTGTTCACCGCGACCGGCAGCGAAGCCAACAACCTGGCGCTCCAGGGCGCGATGCGCGCCGCGTCTCCGGCACGCCGCCGGCTGGTGACCACGGCGATCGAGCACCCTTCGGTGCTCGCCACGGCACGCGCGCTCGAGGCCGAGGGCTTCGCGCTCACTGTGGTGCCGGTGCGGCCGAATGGCGCGGTGGATCCGGACGAGCTCGCCGCCGCACTGGCCGACGACGTGGCGCTCGTGAGCGTGATGGCGGTGAACAACGAGACCGGAGTGGTGCAGCCGGTCGAGGAGATCGGACCGCTCGTCAAGGCGAGTGGCGCGCTGTTCCACGTGGACGCGGTGCAGGCCCCGGGCAAGTTGGGGATCGCCGTGGATGGCTGGCAAGCCGACCTGGCGAGCGTCGCGGCGCACAAGTTCCACGGGCCGCAGGGCGCCGCCGCGCTGTTCGTGCGCCGTCGCACGCAGCTCGTGCCGCTCGTGCACGGTGGCCGGCACGAGCGCGGACGCCGCGCCGGCACCGAGAGCCTGGCCGCCATCGTCGGCATGGGCGTCGCGGCGACGCGCGCGCGCGCGGGACTCGCGAATGGCGGGACCGAGCCGGCCACCGGAGGCGTGGCCCGGGTGACGCACCTCGGGGAGCGGCTGCTGGCGCTCGTACTGTCTCGTGTCGCGAACACGTCGTTGAACGGCGACCTGAACCGCCGTGTCGGCGGCGTGATCAATGTGTGTTTCGCGGGAGTGGATGGGGAGGCCGTGCTGCACGAGTTGGACCACCTCGGCATCCAGGTTTCCACCGGCAGCGCCTGCAGTAGCGGCGAGGCGGGTCCGAGCCACGTGCTCACCGCGATGGGGCTGCGCTCCGAGGACGCGCACGCGAGCGTGCGATTCTCGCTGGGCGAAGACAACGATGAGGCTCAGGTGGATCGTATCGGCGAACTGCTTCCGCCCGTGATCGAGCGGCTGCGCTCGCTCGCCGGGCCCGGATTGGAGAGGTCCGCTTGAGTCTGGGAGGGCCCCGTCCCGCCCGAGACGGTCGCTCCGGCCGGCGGGCCGCGGGTGTCGAGAGGTCGAACAGGAGGGTGCAGCCATGAAGCGCACGAAACACAGTCGGAGCGGCGCGCCGGCCGCCCACCGGAACGGCGACCGCACGCCGTCGCCGACTCCGGCGTCGCAGGCCGAGGCGTTCCGGTTGAAGGTGGGGCTGGCCGAGATGCTGAAGGGCGGCGTCATCATGGACGTGATGAATGCCGATCAGGCCGAGATCGCGCAGGAAGCCGGCGCCGCCGCAGTCATGGCGCTCGAGCGCATCCCGTCGCAGATCCGGAAGAGCGGCGGTGTGGCGCGCATGAGCGACCCGTCCATGATCCGCCGCATCCAGGCAGCGGTGGACATCCCGGTCATGGCGAAGTGCCGCATCGGTCACATCGTCGAAGCCCAGATCCTCGAGGCGCTCGAGATCGACTTCGTGGACGAATCCGAGGTGCTGACGCCGGCCGACGAGGCAAACCACGTCTGGAAGCACGACTTCAAGGTGCCCTTCGTGTGCGGCTGCCGCGACCTGGGCGAGGCGCTGCGCCGCATCGGCGAGGGCGCCGCGATGATCCGCACCAAGGGGGAGGCCGGCACGGGCAACGTCGTGGAGGCAGTGCGCCACATGCGCGCCGTGGTCTCGCATATGAAGCGGCTCACCACGCTCACCGCCGACGAGCTCATGGCCGAGGCCAAGACGCTCGGCGCTCCATTCGAGCTGGTGCGCGAGGTCGCCCGCACGGGCGGGCTGCCAGTGCCGAACTTCGCCGCGGGCGGCGTCGCGACGCCGGCCGACGCCGCGCTCATGATGAAGCTGGGCGCCGAGGCGGTGTTCGTGGGCTCGGGGATCTTCGAGGTGGGGGATGCCGACAAGCCGCGCGAGGCGCACAAGGACCAGGCGCGCATGGCGCGCGCCATCGTGCAGGCGGTCGCGAACTGGGACCGTCCGGACCTCTTGAAGGACATCAGCAGCGGTCTGCCGCAGGCCATGCGAGGCATCTCGCTCGAGACGCTGTCCGAAGGCGAGCTGCTTGCCAAGCGTGGCTGGTGAGAAGCGGGGGGACGGCGGCCGAGCAGCCGCGTCCTCCCGCGCGCGCCGGCCGCGCGCGCCGCACGCCAGTTCGGGCACGCCGCCCGCGCGCGTGTCGCGCGCCCCGCGCGTCGGCGTGCTGAGCCTGCAGGGCGATTTCGCGCTCCACTCGGCGGCACTCCGCGACGCTGGCGCTGAGCCGGTGCGCGTATCGCTGCCCGAGCACCTGGAGGGACTCGAGGCCCTGATCCTGCCCGGCGGCGAGTCCTCGACCATGCTCCGGCTGCTCGACTCCACCGGGCTCCGCGGGCCGGTGGAGCGTTTCGTTCGCGAGCGGCCCGTGCTCGGAACCTGCGCGGGCTTGCTGCTGCTCGCACGTGACGCCGACCGCCTTCCGTATCCCACGCTTGGCGTGCTCGACATCAGTGCCAGGCGGAACGCATGGGGCCGGCAGGTGCACTCGTTCACCGCGAACGTGGACATCGAAGCCCCCGGAGGCGAGCTCTCGGGCGTTTTCATCCGCGCGCCGCGCATCACGCGAGTGGGCCGCGGCGTCCAGGTCGTCGCTCGGCTCGGTCGCGAAGCGGTGGGCGTGAGGCAGGGACGCATCGCTGCGCTCACGTTCCATCCCGAGCTCACGCCCGACCGAAGACTGCACACCTGGTTCCTGCGCGACGTGGCCGGCCTTGGCGTGGCGGCGTCGCGATGAGCCGTGCGCCCGCGAACCCCGAGCGCGCCGCGCTCCACCAGTTCCTGGCGCGACACGATCGCTTCCTCTTGACGACGCACGTGAACCCCGATGGCGACGCGATCGGCAGCGAGATCGCGTTCGCGCGACTGCTCCGCGCGCAGGGCAAGCAGGTCCGCATCCTGAATGACTCCCCGACGCCGCGCGCGTTCGAGTGGCTCGCCGTCGATGGCCCCGTGGAGGTGTACACGGAAGCGCTCGCCGAGACGCGTTTCGCGGAAGCCGGCGCGCTCGTGGTGATCGACACGGGGAACCGCCAGC
>JAHFBW010000200.1 GCA_023249845.1 Candidatus Eiseniibacteriota bacterium | reverse complement strand
TGTCGTGGTCGCCCTGTTCCTCGTGGGTGGAGCACTGCTCTACCTCACCGCGCACCCGTTCCTCCTGAGCATGGTCGGGCTGGCCACCTCGCTCGGCGTGTCCCAGTTCGTGTTCGTCCAGTGGGTGGCGCCGTTCCTGAGCGAGTTCCCCGAGTTCGTCACCACATCGTACTGGGCGCGCAGCCGGGGCAAGGCGGGCATGGCGCTCATGAACATGGCGTCGAGCAACATCAACCAATGGACCGTGCTCGCGGCGATGATCCCCATCGTCTACTCCTTCTCCCTCGGCCACGTGGCGGAGGTCCCGCTGGGCGAGCATCGGACCGAGCTGCTGCTCACGCTGCTTCAGGGCGCACTCGGTGTGGTGCTATTGGCCAACTTCAACTTCCAGGCCTACGAAGCGCTCGGGTTGCTGCTGTTCTGGGGTGTGCAGTTCGTGGTGCCGGACTCGCGCGGCGTGATGTGCTGGGCGTACGCGGCTTGGCTCGTGTTCGAGCTGGTCTCGGGTCTGTGGCGCCGCGGACGGCTGCGGGCGTTCGCTGTGTTCCCTACCCTGTGGCGCACGCACGGCGACGGTGGCTGAGCGCGAGCGCGGAACTGGCACCGTCCACCGCCATGGCGTTTCAACCGTAGAAGGTCCGCTCGCGCAGCTCGCTCGGAGCTTGAACGGACGTCGCGTTTAGTCCTACGACTCCGAAGCGTCGTGGCGCCCAACCATCCGCGCTGTGACTGCGCACCCTCTCGAGCGGACGACAAGCGAATCCGCGCGTCCGCGCGACCAGGAATTCGCGCACCGCCCTCGCGAGATCTCGGTTTAAGCGTGGAGTCGCGCCCATCGCCAGCGTAAAGTCCTCGGCATCTCTCTCGCGCAACATCTCCCTCGCCTCAGGACTCCGTCGCAAGGCGGAAGGACTGCACCTTGCAGACCACGCCGACACCCAGCTCGCTCGTGCTCGGTGCTCTGCTGCTCGCGTCCATGTCGGTGTTCGTCCCGAAGCTCCGGGCGGCGGAGTACTTCGTCGACAACACGAGTGGCTCCTGCTCGAACAGCGGACCGGGGACGGAGGCCCTGCCGTACTGCAGCATCACGGCCGCGCTCGCCGCGCATCACCAACCGGGCTCGACGATCACGGTGCGGCCGGGGGTCTATCGCGAGCAGGTGACCGTGCCGGGTTCAGGCGCGCCCGGCGATCCGATCGTGTTGCGCGCAAGCCCCGGTTCGCAGCCCGTGATCGTCGACGGCCGTGAGGACTTCTCAGACCCGACCGCGTGGGAGCGCTTCTTCGGCGATGTCTGGCTTGCCGCGGGCGTGGTGTGGTCCCCGCGACAGGTGTTCGCGGACAGCACACGGCTGTCGCCTTCGACCGCGGACCCGATGCTCCTGCCCCCGCGAAGCTTCCGATATGTCCTGGGCGTGGGTCTATACGTGAATGCCGGCGGTGGGAATCCGGGCGACCACGCGACGCAGGTCGGACGGCGCACGTACGGTTTCTTCGTCTCCGGGCGGTCGTGGGTGCGGATCGAGGGTTTCACGGTGCTGTGTGGCGAGGACCGCTGCATCCAGGTGACGAGCTCCTCGAATGTAGAGGTCCTCGGGAACCGGCTGCGCTTCGCCGGCAAGTTCGGGCTCCAGGCGCAGGCGGACTCCGCAGTGCGCCTCGCCTCGAACGTCGTTTCGGACTGCCAGGGCCATGGCATCTCGCTCACCGCGTTCACGGCCGGGTCCACGGTCGAAGACAACGAGTCGTTCGGGAACGCGGATCCGAATTCCCGCGTCGCGAACGGCCTCTACGTCTACTCGTCGCCGCGGAACCTCGTCCAACGAAACCGCTGGCATCACAACCAGGACAGTGGCCAGCACTTCACCGGCGGCTCGCACGACAACGTCTCGCTGGCGAACCGGTCGTGGAGCAACGGCGACCACGGCTTCGACCACGTCGGCAGTACCGGCGCCACTCACGTGAACGACGTGGCGTTCGCGAACCTTCGCGACGGATTCTCCATAGAAGGCGGTTCAACGAACACGAGCCTTCACGATTGCATCTCGATCCAGAACGGGACGACGACGCTTCATTACGACCTGTGGGTGGACACCACCTCCACGCCGGGATTCGATTCCGATGACAACGTATTCTGGAACTCGGGGCCGCAGCCGCCCATCAAGTTCGCGAAGTCCTTGTACGCGTCGGTCGCGAGCTACTCGACGGCTCGAGGCCACGACACGCGCACCTTGCAGGTCGACCCGCGGTTCGTCGCGCCAGGTGACGGGGACTTCCACCTGGCTGCCGGCTCGCCCGCGATCGACAACGCCAACACGGACGTCGCCCACTGGCCGTCCACGGACGCGGAGGGACGGGACCGCCTCGACGACCCCGCGGCGCCAAACCAGGGGCTGGGTTCGGTCGCCTACGCGGACAGGGGCGCGCTCGAGTTCCAGGGTTCGGCCGCCCCGCCGAACCAGCCGCCGGTCGCCCAGCTCACGCTCTCCCCCGGCACGGGGACCGCGCCGCTCGCTGTTCGCGCGAGCGCCTCGGGATCGTTCGACGTCGACGGCCGGATCGTGTCGTACGAGTTCGACCTCGGAGATGGCACCCACATCGGCCCGCAGGATTCGTCGACCGTTGACCACATGTACGTGGCCGGGACCTGGACCGTGCAGGTGGTCGTCTCGGACAGAGCGGGTGCGACCTCGACGGCTGCCGCGACGCTCGAGGTCGGTGATCTCTCGGCCAACCTCGTCAACGACTCCTCGTTCGAATCAGGGACCGCGGGCTGGGCCCCGCTGGGTGGGGCCCTGCTGGAGCGCGTCCCGGGCGGGCACGCCGGAAGCTCCTCGCTGCTCGCCTCGGCGCCCGAGACGGCGGTCGAGGAATACGGTCTCACGGATCAGCCCGATTGGGTGCGGGTCACTCTCGGCGTCGGGGCTCAATACCACTTCTTCGCGTGGCTTCGAGCCGGGCAAGGGCTGGGTTTCGCGAGCCTGCGTGTGCGCGAGACGCTCGACGGCTTCGCGGGCCCGTGGACCTCATCCACGGCCGTGCCGCTCGGCTCGACGTGGACTCTTGTCGAGCTCGATCACACAACGCACTTCGCGGGCTCGGCGCTGGATCTGCAGATCGTGGACCGTCCCGGAGGAGCCGGGACCTCGTTCCTCGTGGACGACGTCTCCATCCAGTGCGAGATCGGACCGAGCTCGCCCGCACCATTGAACCGCCCCACGCACGGCAGCGATCCCGACGGGACCGAGTTGGCATCACGCTTTCTTCCGAATCCCGCGGGGTTTGGCGAGGCTCGCTTCCGATTCACGACCTCACGGGCCGGGAACGTCGAACTCGACCTGTTCGACCTCTCGGGGCGCCGGGTACGTCGCCTCGTTCACGACCCGGCACTGCCGGCAGGAGCACACTCGCTGGCGTTCGACGGCCGGGCGGACGACGGGTCGAGGCTGCCGGCGGGGCTCTATCACTTCCTCTTGCGCACGTCGGCCGGCGTGACGACGGGTCGCCTCGTCGTCCTGGAATAGGTCAAACAGGCGCACCCGAAGCCGATCACGACGCCCGCGGGCCGCCCTGGAACCGGTTTCGCACCGAGCGCACGAGCTCGCCGAACATCTCCAGCTCCTCGACGCGCAGGAGGCGAAGCGTCACGACGAGGATGCCGAGACCCGCGACGCCGCCCACCGCCACGACCCCCGCGCGCGCCGGCACCGCGAGCCGCGAGACGTCGCCCCACGCGAACAGTCCCCACGCCAGCAGCGCCGCGGGGATCGCGCTCGCGAGCGCGATGCGCGTGAGCGAGCGGAACATGCGGCCGCCATCCACGCCACCCAGACGTCCGCGGAGCCGGAGCGCCAATTGGGTGAGATTCAGGATCGCGGTGGCCGAGGTGGCAAGTGCCAAGCCGCGATGTTCGAGGCCGAGACGAGCGAGCGGCCCCACGAACAGGAGGTTCAACGCCAGGTTCGTGCCCACGGCCACGAACGTGGATCGCACCGGTGTGCGCGTGTCGCCGAGCGCGTAGTACGCGCGCGTGAAGATGCCCACCGCCGCGAACGCCGGGAGACCGATGCAGTACATGAGCAGCGCGTCTCCCGTGGCGCTCGTGTCCGCGGCCCGGAACGCGCCGTGCTGGAACAGGAGCGCGATGATGGGTCGCGCGAACACGGCGAGAAACAGCGCCGAGGGAACGGTAAGCAGGAACACGAGCCGGACGGATTCCGAGAGCGTCGCTCGCAGCCGCGGAGCGTCTCCGCTCACGGCCGCGCGAGACATCGCCGGCAGGCTGACGGTAGCCACCGCCACACCGAAGAGCCCGATCGGGAGCTGCATGAGCCGGAACGCATACTGGAGCCACGACACGCTGCCCTCGCGGAAGCTGGCCGCGATGGCCTGGCTCACGAACACGTTCAGCTGAGTCGCGGCGAGACCGACCGTGGCGGGCAGCATGAGCAGCGCCACGCGGCGGACACCGGGATGCCACGTGGGCCACTCGAGCCTGAAGCGGAATCCCAACCGCGCAAGCGCCGGAAGCTGGGTCGCGAACTGCAGCGCGCCGCCCAGGACGACACCCGTGGCCATGCCGGTGATGACCGGCCAGCCGTGAGCACGGCACAGCGGGATCGCGGCGAGCCCGAACACGATCATGCCGACGTTGAGGAGCGCCGGCGCGAACGCGGGCAGGAAGAACACGCCGCGAGCGTTCAGCATGCCCATGGCCGCCGCGGACAGTGCCATCGCAGGCAGGAATGGCAGCATGATGCGCGTGAGCAACACGGTGAGGTCCAGCTTGCCGGGCACGGCGGCGAACCCACCTGCCATGAGGCCCACGATGGTGGGCGACAGTAGCCAGCCCAGCGCGCACAGCGCCAGCAGTACCGCGAGCAACGTGGACATGAGCTGGCGGCCGAGCGCCCACGCCGCGTCGTCGCCGTGCTTCTGGCGCCATTCCGTGAACGTGGGCACGAACGACGCGCTCATCGCACCCTCCGCGAACAGGTCACGCACGAGATTCGGCACACGGAACGCCATGTTGAACGCGTCGGCGGCCGTGCCAGCTCCGAACAGCGCGGCGAATACCTGATCGCGGAGCAATCCGAGCACGCGCGACAGGAACGTCGCCGCGCTCACCTTGCCGACGTGGCGCGCCACGCCGGGTTCCGCGGGAGCGCCGGCGGACGTGGGAGCCACGATGGGCGTCGCGAGTTCGGGTGTCTCAGCCATCGCGCGGTTCCGGCTCTCGCGGCGCTCGCTTCGGCGTGCTAGGTTCGCGCGCCATGTTCGCTCTCCTTGCGACGGAACCGGTGCTGTCCCCCGCTCAGGCGTTCGTGCTGGGCGCCGTTCAGGGCATCACCGAATTGCTGCCGATCTCGAGCAGCGCGCACCTCTATCTCGTCCCCACGCTGCTCGGTTGGCCGTATGCCGGAGTGGCGTTCGACGTGGCCATGCATGCGGGCACGCTGCTGGCGCTCGTGGCGGCGTTCTGGGACGACTGGCTGCGCATGGCTCGCGACGCGTTCCAGGCCGATGCCTCGCGGCGCACGCAGGCGCGCGCACTCTTCGGCATGATCGTGCTCGCCACGATCCCGGGGCTCGTGGCGGGGAAACTCCTGAATGACGAGGTCGACCAGCTGCGCTCGGTGCCGCTCCAGGCCACGATGCTGCTCGTGTTCGGCATCGTGCTGTGGGCGTCGGACCGATTCACGGCCCGGGCCCGCGACGATCGCGTTCCGGGTTGGGGCACGTCGCTCGCGGTGGGTATCGCGCAATGCCTGGCGCTCGTGCCGGGAGTGTCGCGCTCCGGTATCACGATGACCGCGGGCCGATTCGCGGGACTCTCGCGGCTCTCCTCCGCTCGCTTCTCGTTCCTGCTCAGCACCCCGATCACGCTCGCCGCCGTCGTCTACACGGGACTTCTCAAGTCGCGCGATCTGATGCAGCACGTGCCGACGGGCACGCTGCTCATCGGTATGGCGACCTCGGCCGTATTCAGCTTTCTCGCTATTCGGCTGATGCTCGCGATGGTGCGCCACATCGGCTTCGGCATCTTCGCAGCGTACCGCGTGCTGCTGGCGCTGGCACTGTTCGCCTGGGCGCTCCGGCACTAGACACATTCGGGAAGTGTCGCCCGGGCTCATGAGCCTCCGGGCGGGCGCGAGAGCCGGTCCCGGAAGTAGCGGTTCATGCGGTCGCGCAGGTGCAATCGCGCGCGGTGCAGCCGCGACTTCACCGCCGCCACGCTCAAGCCCAGTTCCGCGGCCACGTCGGCATTCGACTGCTCCATGATGTCGCGCAGCACGAACACCTCTTTCTCGTTCGCGGGCAGCAGATCCACCTCCCGGCCCAGCACCTCGCGGGTTTCGGCGTCGAGCAATT
>JAHFBW010000012.1:17858-27784 GCA_023249845.1 Candidatus Eiseniibacteriota bacterium | reverse complement strand
GTTCGCGCGGATCAGCCGGTGAGCGTCGTCCAGGATGCGCTGTCCCGAGCGATGGTTGCGTTGGAGCAGCACCTGGCGCGAGTCGGGATAGACGTCCAGGAACTGCAGCAGGTTCTCGATCTTGGCGCCACGGAAGCGATAGATGCTCTGATCGTCGTCGCCCACGACAGTGAGGTTCCGGCGCTCGCCCGCCAGCAGCTTGACCAGCTCGAACTGCACGTGGTTCGTGTCCTGGAACTCGTCCACCAGGATCCACCGCCAGCGGTCCTGCACTTCGCGGCGCACGTGCGCGCGCTCGCGCAGGAGCCGCAGCGCGAGCCGGATCTGGGAACCGAAGTCGAGCCGGCCCTCGCCCTCCAGCAGCTCCTCGAAGCGCGCGTAGGCGCGCGCCTTCTCCACCTCAGAGGCGGCACGATCGCGGGCCTCGTCGTCGTCGGCGTGAGACGCGAGCGCCTGGGCGAACGCCTGGTAGCGCTCGGGCGAGACGTCCTCGTTACGCGCGCGGTCGAAGAGCCCGAGGAAGGCCTCGAGGTGCGCGTCCGGCTCGCCGAGAGGCAGGTAGCGCTCGAGCCCCAGGTCGAACACTCGCTCGCGCAGGAACACGAGGATCTCGGCCTTCGACTCCACGCGCAGCCGGCTCGTCAAACCCAGCTCCACGGCATGCTCGCGCACGAGCCGGTCGCAGAACGCGTTGAACGTGGCAAGCGTCGCGCCGACCAAGCCGTAAGGCACGAGCTGGTCCACGCGAGCTTCCATCTCGGCGGCGGCCTTGTCGGTGAACGTGAGCGCAAGGATCTGTTCGGGGCGGGCGCGCTTCTCCGAGATGAGCCACGCGATTCGATGCGTGATCACCTGGGTCTTGCCCGTGCCGGCGCCGGCCACGATCAAGAGCGGTCCCTCGCCGTGTTCCACAGCCTGGCGCTGATCGGGATGCAGCCGGTCCAAGCCGAGCACGCCCGGCGCGAGGGTGTCGAGGGAGGGGTCCCGAGCCATGCACGAAAGTTATCACCGGCGCCGGTCGCCTGCTCGACGCGCCCCGCTCGCACCTATCGCGACTCGCGCGTCTTACGCACGCGGTGCGATTCACGGTCCGTGAGCGAGTGGGGTTAGACTCGCCGCACGATGTCCTTCCCGAACGCTCTCGCCGTTTCGACGTTGCGCTTGGCACTCGCGACGTTGCTCGGGCTTGGAGCGTTCGCGGGCTGTACGAGCCGCGCACCCGAGACGGGCCGGTCGCTCACCTGGTACGCCGGCCGCGCTCGTCCCGCGTTCGATCCCGATGGACCGAACGACGCGCTGCGCGTGGCACTCGAGCGGCATCTGTCGCGCGGGCTCGTCGAGCGCGACGCGGACGGCGCCATCATTCCGGGGATCGCCGATTCCATCGGCTGCTCGAGCGACAGCCTGACGTGGACGTTCCGGCTTCGGGACGGCCTGCGCTTCACCGACGGCTCAAGTGTGACGAGCGCCCACATCCGCGAAGCGCTCGTCGCCGGCCTCGCGCGCGAGGATCACGCCACGCGAGCATGGCTTCTGGGTGCGGTGCAAGGGGTGTCGCACGTGCGTGCCGGCCGGCCCGTGCCGGCGCTCGGCATCGAGTTGCCGGACGAGCGCACGATCCGTTTGCGGCTCGCGAATCCCGATCGCCGATTGCTCGAGAAGCTCGCCGTCCCGGGTGTGAGCACGCCGTGGAAGTCGCGGCGCGACGGATGGCTCGAGGCCGTGGGAGTGGGGCCCTACCGCGTCGCCGCCGGTGGCGACCGCTCGCTCACGTTCGTCGCGGCCAGTGCCATGGCCGGCGAGGAAGCCGCGCTCGACACGCTGCACGTACAGTTCGAGACCGGCGTACCACGCGCTCGCGCGATGTTGCGCCACGACCTCGCCGACGTGTTGTGGCCGCTTCCCCCCGGGCTTCTCGAACGCCCGATGCCGGACGACTGGACGGTGTCCCGGCACCTCGCCCTGCCCGCACGCCGACTGCTGCTCGTGATGCGCGCGGACGTGCCGCCGCTCACGCAAGCCGGCGCCCGGCAGTCGCTCGCACATGCGTTGAACCGCGAGGAACTGCTCGCGGCACTCGGCTCAAGAGGTTCCCCGCTCAGGCAGTGGCTTCCCGGCGCCCGCCTGGACTTCGAGTGGCCGCGCCTCGAGACGCCCGCCGAGCGCGCTGAACGGAGTGTGGCCCTGGCGCGCGTGCGATCGGTCCGCGGTGCGTCGTCGCGGCGCGATCCCGGCGGTGGCCCGGACCGAGTGGAGTCCTACCACCTGGTGCTGGCCTGCGACGCCGATCTCTCGGGCGCCGAGGTGGCCGGAACGCTGCAGGGCCAATGGGCGCGGGCCGGTCACTACGTGGACCTGCGCTCGCTCCGGGGCGAGGCCGCGGCCGCTGAGGCGCTCCGCGCATCAGCTGCGCAGGCGCAACTCGTGGAGGCACAGGCGCCTTTGTCGGGACTCGAGCCCGAGCTCGCCACGCTGGTGATGCCGCTTCGGGGCCCGGCGGTCGGGAGCTTCCGGACCGGCTGGCGGACCCGGGATTTCGACCGCTGGCTCCCTGCCACGGCTGCCGCTCCGGGGCCCGACCCGGATGCGGTCCAGGCGCTGCTCGCCGCCGACCGGATCGTGTTGCCGATCGCGACGCTCCCATGGCAGCTGGCGGTTCGCAAGGGCGTGGAGCCCCCCGTCGTGCACCCTGCCTACGGACCCGGCTGGACGCGCCCTCGGCGTCGGGGGGCGGTGTGAGAAGCCGTTGACCCGCAGCGGGCTGCCCCTCTATCGTTACGAGGCAGCATGGGATGATCCTGATCCCCCCGACCGACGCTCCGGCACCGGACGCCCTGCCGCGGTGGCTGGCCCTTGGCCCTTCGGTCCACTGACACGACTTCTCGCTCATGCAGCTCGACCGACCCAGGGAGAGCCCCACCATGCGTCATCGTCTTGTCCTGCCACTCCTGGTGATCGTGGCCGGCGCGGCTGCGTCCTCCGCCTCGGCACTCACCCTTGAACGCGAGCTGCGCTTCGATCCCGCCCAGCTGAACGTCACGTCCGCGGGCGGCGCCGTGATCCTGGAAGCCAGGGGCGGCACGCACGAATACGCGACCGGACGACCGGACCTGCCCTGGCTCGCCGAGCGCGTGGACCTGCCGCAGGGCACGAAACTCACGGGCGTCGAAGTGGTGGACGTGCAGACCGAATTGCTCGCCGACGGCGTTCGCGTCGCCGCCGCGCTCTCGAGCCGGCCCGGGTCGGCGCCGGGTGAGCGTTCCGTGCCGGACGCTGCCGTCTACGCCAGTTTCGCGTTCCAACCGGAACACCTCGCCCTGTCGGGGACGCAAGGCAGCCTTCGCGGACGCAATGTCGCCTACCTCCGCGTGGCGCCCGCGCGCTGGAACCCGCAGACCGGACGGCTCGAGCGAATCCGCTCGATGAAGCTGCGGCTCACAGTCGAGCCCGGCGCCGCGCCCGCCGTGGTGCGCGAGCGCATCGTCCGGGAGTGGGAGGACGAGTTGCCGAGCGGCGTACCGTCGCGCGCCCTCGTCTCGCTCGGAAGCTCGAGCCGAAGTGGCGCGACCGCGGGCAAGCCGCAAGCCGAGCCGTTCAAGCCGCTTCAGGTTCCATCGGTGCTCGGCAGCCCGGTCGAGTACGTGATCATCACGAACGACGCGATGGCGCCCACGTTCCAGCAGCTCGCCGACTGGAAGACGCAGAGCGGCGTGCCCGCGGTGGTGCGCACGCTGTCGTTCATCCGGGCCCAGTACCCCTATGGCGCGGACGACGCCGAGCGCATCCGCTTCTTCCTGCGTGACGCCTACGCGCGCTGGGGCACGAAGTGGGTGCTCCTGGGCGGTGACACCGACGTCCTGCCCGAGCGCCTCGCGCTGAACACCAACTTCTACCAGGAAGAGCACATCGCCGCGGACATCTACTACTCGTGCCTCGACGGCAACTGGAATGCCGATGGCAACTCCGAGTATGGCGAGGGCTATCAGGACGAGTTCGTGACCGGAGACCAGGCGGACCTGCTACCTGAGGTGTACGTGGGGCGCGCGCCGGTGTCCACGGCGCTCGAAGCACAGACGTTCGTCAACAAGACGTTCCAGTACGAGCGGACCCCCGTGGGCGGTTACGAAAACCGCTGGCTGTTCTTCGCCGAGGTGCTGTTCCCGCAGCCCTACAACGGAGGACCCATCGACCTGGACGGCGCACCGCTCGCCGAGGACATCCTGCCGTTCACCGACCTGAACGCCGGGCTCACGGTGAAGCGGCTCTACGAGAACTACACGCAACCCTCGTACCGGCCCGGCTCGCTGCCGGAGAGCAAGGCCGCAGTGCTTCCGGAACTAAACCTGGGCTACGGCCTGGCACTGCACGTCGGCCACGGCTATCGCAATTCCATGTCGGTCGGCGACGCGTCGCTCGTCAACGGCGACGCGTCGGCGCTCACGAACGGCAACAAGCTGTTCAACCTCTACGCCATCGACTGTACGTCGAGCGCCATCGATTTCCCCTGCATCGGCGAAGCGTTCCTGAAGAACCCGAACGGCGGCGCGGTGACCGTGATCGGGTCCACGCGATTCGACTTCCCGACCGCAGGTCGCGCCTACCAGCAGGAGTACTTCCGCCTGTTCTTCGAGGACAGCGTGTCGGCCGTGGGCGAGCTGCAGGCGCGCCAGAAGCTCCCGTTCTCGGCGTTCTCGTTCTACGACGGCGTCAACCGCTGGACGCAGCTCACGCTGTTGCAGCTCGGCGACCCCGAACTGCGTATGTACAACGGCAGCTGGCGTCCGCTCTCGGCAAGCGGCCTGAGCTCGTTCACGCTGGGAGATTCGCTCGCAAACGTACACGTCACGAGCAGCGGTTCGCCGGTGGCGAACGCGCGCGTGACGCTCTACAAGGCCGGCGACGAGTTCCGCACCGGGCTGACGAACGCCACCGGAGACCTACAGCTGCCGTTCCGCCCGGACTCGACCGGCAGCTTCATGCTCACCGTGACGGCGTACAACGCCCGGCCGTTCCAGGCCACGCTCAACGTCACCGCCGCGGCGGCGGCGGCCATCTCCGAGGCTGCGGTCACCGTAGACGACGACAACGCCGGCGGAACGAGCGGCAACGGCGATGGTCTGGCCGACGCCGGCGAGACGATAGACCTGCGCATCGCGCTCCGGAATCGCGGTGGCGCGGCCAGCAATGGCCCGGTATCGGGCACGCTCTCCACGACCGACGCGTTCGTGAGCGTCGCGAACGCGAACGGAACCTGGGGCAGCATCGCGGTGGGGACCACCGGGAATCCCTTGACCGCGTTCCGACTCACTGTCCCCGCCAACGTGCCCGACCAGCGCGAAGTGCCGTTCACGCTCGTGCTGTGGGATGCCTCGCGGAGCTGGCGCGAGACGGTTCAACTCACTGCCCGCGCGCCCGAGCCCGTGCACGCAGGTCACGTCATCACGGAGTCCCCGGGCAACAACGACGGCCGCCCGACGACCGGCGAAACCGCCAGCTACTCCATCCAGATCCGCAACAACGGTTCCGGCATCGCAAAAGGCGTCACCGCGAAGCTCCGCTGCCTGAACGCCCTCGCGACGGTGACCGACAGCACGAGCGCACTGGGTGACATCGCCACCGGCACCATCGTGCAGGGCGACCCATTCGTGTTCAGTGTCACCGGCGTGGGCGCCAAGTTCCAGCTCGAGGTGAGCGACGCCATGCAGGTGCGGCTCGTGCGGACGGTCGACCTCACGTTCCCGAGCCCGCCGTTCGGTCTCGCGGGCCTCGGCGAAGCGGACGCGGTGAAGCTCACCTGGCAGCCAAACTTCGAAGCCGACCTCGCCGGGTACAACCTGTTCCGCGCAACGGCGCTGGCCGGCCCCTACACCAAGGTGAACGTGTTGCCGACGGACCGCACCTCGTACTTCCACGACGAGGCGCTGGCGCCTCTCACCAAGTTCTACTACCGCTGCACCGCCGTGGACTCGTCGCTCAACGAATCGCTGTTCCTGTCCGCGATCTCGGTGAGCACGAACCCACCGCACCACGCCATCTTCCCGGTGCCCACGGGTGGCACGACGCCGTCCTCGGTGGCCGTGGAGTTCGCGTTCTCCCCGACCACGGCGACGATCGCGGCCGGGTCCGACGTGATGTACGTGCTCAATGCCGACGGCTCCGCGCCCGTGGACGCCGACGGCCAGGGCTCGACACTCGGCGACTTCTCCACCCGCGGCGGCTACTTTGCTGCCGGCCCGTCCATGTCGGTGCTGGGGCCCGCGGAGGGCATGTCGTTCATCGCGCCGTCGTGGGACAGCATGGCGGTCTACGTCTGGAACGGTCAGGGCCAGCTGCGGCCCGGCTTCCCGCTCTACACGAACGACGCGGTCTGGGCCTCGGCCGTGATCACCGACCTCGACAACGACGGGCACATGGAGATCGCGTTCCCGAACAACGCGAACCGGTTCCATGTCATGCGCGAGAACGGCCTCGAGTGGATGGACGGCGACTCGAATCCCGCCACCCGCGGCGTGTTCAAGCTGCTGCCGCAGAACTACAACATCGGCTCGCCGGGTGCGGCGGACATCGACAACGACGGCCTGCCGGAACTCGTCTACGGCAGCATCGACGGCAAGCTCTACGTGTGGAATCCCGACGGCTCGAACGTGCCGGGGTTCCCGTTCGTGACCACGAGCGCCATCACATCGTCGGCCGCGATCGGCTACCTGGACGGCCCCGGCGACACGTCGCCGGAGATCGTGTTCTCGACGGTCAACGATTCACTCTACGTCGTGAACGCGAACGGCACGCGTCGCAGCGGCTGGCCCGTGTGGACGCGCGCCGGCGGCTCGAGCCGCTCGCCGTCGCCGGCGCTCGCCGACATGAACAACGACGGCTTCCTGGACATCGTTCACCTGGGCACGAACGGCGGCGTGTACGTGTACAACCGCAACGGCTCGATCCTCGTGCCGTGGAGCAACGTGCGCTACACGACGTTCACGAGCGGCGCTTCCGAGTCGAGTCCGGTGGTGGCGGACATCAACGGCGACGGGTTCAACGACATCGTGTGCGGCGGCGAGGAGGGCCAGTTGACGGCGCTGTCAGGTGCCACGGCCACCGTGCTGCCCGGCTTCCCGATCCAGCTCTCGGGCGAGGTGCGCGGCACGCCCGCGCTTGCCGACGTGGACAAGGACGGCAAGACCGAGATCGTGCTCGCAGGTTGGGACAAGAATGTCTACGTATGGGACTACGATTTCACGTTCCAGCCGAGCGGCACGCCGCCGTGGCCGCAGTTCCACCACGACGCCCGACGCACGGGGTTCGCGAGCGCCCCGCTGTTCGTGGGCGTGGGCGATGGCCCCGGGGGTTCGGGCGGACCCGTGGCGGATCTCGAGTTCGCTGCACCGTCTCCGAATCCCACGCACACGGCGCGCGACGGCGCGCGCTTCGAGTTCGCGGTGCCAGCGAAGCTCGCTGGCGGACGCTACGAGCTCGACGTCTTCGACCTCTCCGGTCGTCGCGTGAAGCTCGTGGACGCGGGTGTTGCGGCGGCCGGGAGGTTCTCGGTGCGCTGGGACCTTCGCGACGCGTCGGGCCGCCCGGTGGACGGCGGCGTGTACTTCGCGCGATTGTCGCTCGGCGCCCGCAGGGTGACGCACAAGTTGGTCGTCCTGCAGTAACACGCGACGCAGGCACGAACGGGCGGGCCACTCGAGTTGCCCGCCCGTTCGCATTCGCGGCGGTGGCGGCACTTGACCCTGCGCCGCGGCGGCGTGTAAGGGTCGCGCGCCCCACGCTGCCGACCGTGGTACCCGCCCCGGGGCGGGTGACGCGGGGCTCGATCCCGAGTCGGGGTCACGAGGAGCTCGATGAGATCCGTACGCGTCCGATTCGCTCCCAGTCCGACCGGCTTCCTGCACGTCGGCGGTGCGCGCACCGCGCTCTACAACTATCTGTTCGCGCGCTCCCAGGGTGGCACGTTCGTGTTGCGCATCGAGGACACCGACGCCGAGCGCTCCAACGAAGCGTCGGTGCAGGCCATCCTGAACGGGCTCCGCTGGCTTGGTCTCACCTGGAACGAGGGCCCCGGAGTGGGTGGTGAACATGGCCCCTACTTCCAGGCCCAGCGGCACGCGCTCTACCTGCGATACGCCGAGCGGCTCGTGGCGCAGGGCTGCGCCTACCCGTGCTTCTGCAGTCCTCAGGAACTCGAGGCGCGGCGTGAACAGCAGCTCGCGCGCGGCGAGGACCCGCGCTACGACCGGCGCTGCCGCACCCTGTCGCCCGAGCAGCGCGCCGCGCGCGCGATCTCGGGGCCGCGGCCGGCGCTGCGCTTCGCACTGCCCGAGGAGTTCCAGGAGGTGGCGTGGGACGACGTCGTCCGCGGTCGCGTCGCGTTTCGAAGCGACGTGCTGGACGACTTCGTTCTGCTGCGCGCGGACGGATTGCCCACCTACAATTTCGCCTGCGTCGTGGACGACGTCGAGATGCGCATCTCGCACGTCATCCGTGGCGACGACCACATCTCGAACACGCCGCGCCAGATCCTGATCTATGAGGCGCTCGCCGCCTCGCCGCCGATCTTCGCGCACGCCAGCATGATCCTGGGACCCGACGGCAAGCGGCTCTCCAAGCGGCATGGCGCCACGAGCGTGGAGGCGTTCGGCGACCAGGGCATCATCCCCGAGGGCATGGTGAACTTTCTCGCATTGCTCGGCTGGGCGCTCGACGGCCAGACGGAGATCTTCACGCTCGCCGAGCTGGAGACAGTGTTCGTGTTGGAGCGCGTGAACCCGAATCCGGCGGTGTTCGACACGCAGAAGCTGGAGTGGGTGAACGCCCAACACTTGAAGCGCCTCGACGAAGCCGATCGCGTTGGGCGCGTCATGGCATTTCTGTCCAGCCGAGGCCACCGGCTCGCCGGGCGCGGCCCGGAATGGTGCACGGCGTTCGTGCGCGCGTTGGGTGACCGTGTTCGCACGCTCGCCGACGCCCTGGACGTTGGCGCGTTCGTGCTCGAGGATCCGCCACCGATGGACTCCGAGGCCTGGGCCGAGTTGCTCGCGCGACCTGCCGCCGCCGAGCGGCTCCAAGCGCTCGCCGCCTGCGTGCGCGAGACGCGCGAGTGGTCGCTCGAAGCGCTCGAGGCCGGCACGCGCTCACTCGCGAATGAACTCGGCGTGAAGGCGGGGGAGGTGATCGCGCCGGCGCGCGTGGCGCTCACCGGCCGCAAAGCGGCGCCCGGCATCTTCGAGGTGATGTGGCTCCTGGGGAGCGACATCGTGGTCACGCGGCTCGAGGCGGCGGCGGCGCGCTGGCGAGCGGAATCCCCGCTGGCCGCAAGGGTTTGAGCGGGGTCGGACACGCCCGGATGCACTTGCGGAACGGCGGGCGAGCGTCTAGATTGCCCGGCCTCGACTGCCCGGTAGTGTAACGGTAGCACGACAGGTTCTGGCCCTGTTAGTCGAGGTTCGAATCCTTGCCGGGCAGCCAGTCTTCTCCTTGTGGCGCTATCGTCTAGGGGTCCAGGACGGGTGGTTCTCAGCCATCAAACCGGGGTTCGAATCCCCGTAGCGCTACCATGTTCGCGGGGAATGCGACCCCGCAGCGCGCGCGCGGAGTTCGCGTGAACCTCCGCAAGGCCCCGCGGACGATCATCCTCACCGCGGGTTACGTCGGGTTGTTGCACGCCGCCGTGGGGCTGTCTCTACTCCTGCGGCACGACGGACGTGTGCCGGCCGCGGCGCTCTCGGAGTGGGCGAGCATCGCACCGGCGTGGACCGCGCTCTCGTTGCTCGCGTTCTGGGGCACGGGGCTCTACCACGGGCTCTGGCGATACGCCGGAACCGCGACGGTGTTCCAGGTCGCGCGTGGCGTCACGCTCTCGGGCGTGGCGTTCGTGCTCGTCGCGCGCGTCCTCGGCACGAATTCGCTCTCGCTTGCGCTGG
>JAHFBW010000012.1:0-17848 GCA_023249845.1 Candidatus Eiseniibacteriota bacterium | reverse complement strand
GGGCTCCGCGCGCCTGTCATGGCGGCTGTGGCGTGAGCGCGTGCTCGGCGGCAGCGGCGCGCGCGAGCTGGCCACACTTGTGATCGGCGCCGACCACGCCGCGGTGTCACTCGTGCAGGACATGCGCCGCAGGCGTTCCGGCGACGAGTCGCTGGCGCCGATCGGGTTCGTGGATCCCGATCCCAAGCTCACCGGCCGGCTGGTCGAGGGACTGCGCGTGTTCGGGACGCTGGACGATCTGCCGCGCGTGCTCGCCGAGCGATCACCCGCGGTCGCCGTTGTCGCGAGCCCGGAGCTGCCCGGGCGTTCGGTCCGGGCGGTGGCGGCGGCGTGCGAAGCGGCCGGCGTGCGGCTGCGCACGGTGCCCGCGATGTCGGAACTGCCACCCGGCGCGCGCGTGACCTTGGGGCGCGTGCGCGACGTCCGCCTCGAAGACCTGCTCGGCCGCACTCCCGTGCGCGAAGCGGACGGGGATGTGGGTGCGTTCCTGCGCGGCCGGCGGGTGCTCGTGACGGGTGCGGCGGGCTCGATCGGCGCGGAGCTCGCGCGCCAGGTGGCGCGCTTCGCACCGGCCACACTCGTGCTCATGGACCGCGCCGAGAACGGGCTCTACTTCATCCAGCGCGAACTCGCGGACGCCGCGCCGGCCTTCCCGCTCCACGCCGTCATCGCCGATCTGCGTGACGCCACGGGCGTCGAGGCGATGCTCGCGCGCCATCGCCCCGAGGTCGTGCTGCATGCGGCCGCGCACAAGCATGTGCCGCTGCTTGAGGACGCGCCGCGCGAGGCGGTGCTCAACAATGTCGTCGGCACGCGGCTCCTGGTGGACGCGGCGGAGCGCCGCGGCGTCGCGCATTTCGTGCTCGTCTCGACCGATAAGGCGGTGCGGCCGAGCAGCGTGATGGGCGCATCGAAGCGCGTGTGCGAGCGCCTCGTTCAGGCCGCCTCGCGCCGCGGCCGCGGAGTGTATTGCGCCGTGCGCTTCGGCAACGTGCTCGGGAGCGAAGGCTCCGTCGTGCCATTGTTCCAGCGCCAGCTCGAGCGCGGCGGCCCGCTCACCGTGACGCACCCGGACGCGACGCGGTATTTCATGACGGTGCCCGAGGCAGTGCGCCTCGTGCTCCAGGCCGGCGCGCTCGGGCGCGGAGGCGAGGTGTTCCTGCTCGACATGGGCGAGCCGTTGCGCGTCCTGGACGTCGCCCGCCAGCTGATCCGGCTGGCGGGGCTTCGCGAGGGCGAGGACGTCGCGATCGTGTTCACCGGGCTCCGGCCGGGAGAGAAGCTCCACGAGGAGCTGCATTCGAAGGACGAGCACGCGCGTATGACCCAGCGCGACCGCATCCTCACCTGGGACCTGGCGCCCGAGGACGAGGCGGAACTCCGCCTCGCGGTCGCCGCACTGGAGAAGGTCGCCGAAAGAGGCGAGCCCGACGCCATTCGCGACGCACTTCGGCTCGTGGTCCCGGAGTACACACCCGCCGGCGCGACGCGCGGCGAAGCTCGGGTGGCGCTGCCATGAACGCGCTGTGGACGCCCGCGCTCCAGCAGGCCGCGATCTCCGCGAGCGCCATGCTGCTCGCCGCGATCGGCCTGATCGCGCTCTTCCAGCGCGGACACTGGCTCGTGACGTTGCTGTTCTCGTCGGCATTCCTCTCGCTCGCGGCGTTTGAGGCCGGCGTGCTCGGCCTGCTGCACGCCACCACGCCCGGCGGCGCGATGGTGTGGGCCGAATACCTGGCGAGGGTCTCGGCACTCACGTCGTGGCTGTGGCTCTCGCTGAGCGTTCTGCTCGGCCGGCCGGAGCCCCGCCGCCAGCTCGCCGAGTCCGGCGCGCCGTTGGCACTCTCGCTTGCGGCCGGCGTGCTTCTGTTCGCGCTCGCTCGATCGCCGCTCATGCTGGAACGCGTCACGATGGGCGACGGCCTCGTCTCGGTGGAGTTGGGCCCGCTTGGCCAGGCCTATCTCGGCTATCTCGCCGTGACCATGCTGTTCGTGCTCCTGAACCTGGAGGGCATGCTGCGCGCGGCGCCCGCGTCCTCGCAGCGGAGACTGGGAGGGCTTTTCGTCTCGATCCTGGTCGCGGTGTTGACCGAGCTGCTCGTGGTCTCGGCCGGTGTCGTCCGCGGACAGGTCCACGCCAGCTGGCTCGCGGCCGCGGCGCCGGTGCTGTTCGTGTCGGGCTCCACCGCGGCGCTGGCGCTGGCGAGACGCCGGTTGCGCGACATGAGCGTGCCCATCGGCCGGCCGGTCGTTTACTACTCGTCGGTCTCGGTCACGCTCGCGATCGCGTTCCTGGTGCTCACGTTCGCGCTCTCGCGGCTGCTGCCCGCGCTCACGAACGAGTTTCGTGCCTGGGCGCTGGTGGTGTTCATGCTGTTCGTGGCGGGAGGCGCGCTGCTCTTGATGACGCGACCCGGCACCGCGCGCGCGATCCGCCGGTTCGTGGACCGCAACTTCTACGCGTATCGCTACGACTACCGCCGCGAGTGGGGGCGGGTGAGCCGCGCGCTGTCGCCCTCGGCCTCGCCCGAGGGCGTGTGCCGCCAGATCGAGACACTCGCGCGCGAGATCTTCGACGCCGAGCACGTCGCGGTGCACTTCCGCGAGGATCCGTCGGGTGCGTTCCGGCTCCTGCACGGGCCCTCGGGTTCGCCGACGACGCTCGAGGCCACCCACCCGGTCGTGCGCTGGTTCGAGCGCGAGCGCTGGCCGGTGCTGTTCTCCGATGGCGGGCTCGATCCCGAACTCGCGCGGGGATTGGAGTCGAGCAAACTCCTGCGCACGTCGCTCGGCGCCGAGGTTTGCGCGCCGCTGGCGCTCGAGGAGCCGCTCATCGCGCTGTTGTGGCTCTCGCCCAAACGCGGCGACGAGGCGTGGTCCGACGAGGACCTCGAGTTCCTCGCGGCCATGTCCCGGCAGCTCGCCTCGGCGCTGTGGTTCTCGCGACAGGCCGAACGCATGGCGGAGGCCCGGCAGCTCGAATCGTTGCAGCGCCTGTCGAGCTTCGTGCTCCACGACATGAAGAATCACGTCTCGGGGCTGGCGCTCGTCGTCGACAACGCCCGGCGCCACCTCGGCAACCCGGACTTCCAGCGCGACGCCATGGCGGTGGTCGAGCGCACGGTTCGCTCGTTGCGCGAGCTCATGTCGCAGGTTTCCGGCGTGTCGTCCCCGCCGGCGCCGCAGCCGGCGCCGTGTGCGCTGCGTGAGCTGGTGGCGGACGCGCTCACCGAGAGCGGCCTGGCGCTCGAGCCGCCGCCGGGCGTGAACGTGCAGGTCATCGTGCCCGACAGCGCCGAGGCCATGCTCGATCGGCGGCAGATCGGGCGCGTGCTCGTGAACCTGCTCGTCAACGCTCGCGAGGCGCTTGGCGGACCCGGAACGATCACGGTGCGCGCGATCAGCGTGTCGGGTGCGGACGGTTCGAGTGAAGCGGTGATCGAGGTGAGTGACTCCGGCCGCGGCATGAGCGAGGAGTTCATGCGCACGCGTCTCTTCAAACCATTCTCGACCACGAAGAAGGGCGGGTTGGGCGTCGGGCTGGCGCAAAGTCGCGGCATCGTGGAAGCTCACGGTGGCACGATCGACGCCCGCAGCCGACTTGGCGAGGGCACGGTGTTCACGTTGCGCGTCCCGCCCGCGGCCCCGGCGGGCGTCGCGACCGACGGCTCGGCCACGGGCAAGGCGAAGGGGGCGTGATGCTGGAGAAGATCCTCATCGTGGACGACGAGGAGAGCATCCTGAACCAGCTTCGCTGGGGCCTTGCCGGGGAGTACGAAGTGGTCACCGCGAGCACGGCCGACGAGGCGCGCCGTGCGCTGCGCGAGGAGCGCCCCGGCATCGTGACGCTGGACGTCACGCTCGGGCCGCCGAGCGCGGGCCCCGAGGGCCTGGATCTGCTGGACGAGATCGTCGAGCGTCACCCCCTCACCAAGGTCATCATGGTGACCGGCAACGACCGCCGCGAGAACGCGCTCACCGCCATCCAGCGCGGCGCCGTGGACTGGTACGCCAAGCCCATCGAGCTCGAGGAGCTGCGCGTCATCTTGAAACGCGCCGTGCACATTCGCGGCATCGAGATGGCGCAGCCGGGCGGCGCCGTCGCGCGGAAGCGCTATCACCGCCTGGTGGGCGAGTCCGAGCCCATGCGCAAAGTGTTCGGGCTCGTCCAGCGGGTGGCCTCAACGGACGTCAACGTGCTCGTGCTCGGCGAGAACGGCACCGGCAAGGAGCTGGTCGCGAACGCCATTCACGACGCCGGGCCCCGCCGCGACCAGCCATTCGTGCCCATCAACTGTGGCGCCATCCCGGAGAACCTGCTGGAGTCCGAGCTGTTCGGACACGAGAAGGGCTCGTTCACCGACGCCTACCGCACGCGCGAGGGCAAGTTCGAGCTGGCCGACCACGGCACGCTGTTCCTGGACGAGATCGGCGAGGTCCCGGCGCACCTGCAAGTGAAGCTGCTGCGCTTTCTCCAAGAGCACGTCGTCGAACGCGTCGGCGGGCGCGAGCCCGTTCGCGTGGACGCGCGCATCGTGGCGGCCACGAACCGAAATCTGCGCGCCATGATCGACGAGGGCCGCTTTCGCGAGGACCTGTTCTACCGGCTCGGCGTCATCATCATCCAGGTCCCGTCGCTGCGAGAGCGCAGTGACGACCTGCGCCTGCTTGCGGAGTACTTCCTCGAGTTCTACGGCCGCCAGCACAAGCGGCGGCTGCGCGGCTTCACGCAAGCGGCGCTGCGCGCCATCGCCGCGCACGTGTGGCCGGGGAACGTACGCGAACTGGAGAATCGCGTGCAGCGCGCGGTCATCCTGGCGCAGGACTCCTACCTGCGGCCCGAGGACCTGGAGCTGGAGTCGGCGGGCGGTGGCGCCGAACCGCTGCCCACGCTGCAGGCCGCACGCGACGAGGCCGAGCGCCGGCTCTTGGTCGAGGCGCTCACGCGAAATGCCGGCAACGTCACGCGGGCGGCGCGCGAGATCGACGTGAGCCGGCCCACGCTGCATGATCTCGTACGCAAGCACGGGCTGGACCTCGCGCGCTTCCGCAGGCCGGGGCTGCCCGAGGAGGGCGTGGAAGAGGACGCCGGCGCGCCTTGACGCTCGAGCCGCGGCGCCGATAGCGTCGGTCACGCGCGCCAAGCGATGACCCCGCCCGGCGATGCCGGACGGGGTCTCGAACTTCTGGGGGGCTTCGTCCTCCGAGTCGCGGGCCGCACGCGAGATTCTTCGAACTCGCCCCCCATGACCAGAACAACAGCCGTTCGATTGCATAGACGCTCGGGCAGCGCCGCAGGTTCGACTTTTCTTCGCGCCGACGACGAGCATCCCGAGAGCGCCAGCGACAGCGTCAGTATGGCAGCCTCGCGGGACGGAGAAGTCCGGGAACGGTCACGACACGCCGCGAAAAAGGAAAGGTTTGTGCCAAGCATGTGTCGAGGGTCAGCAAGCCGATGAGCACCGGATTCTTCCTCGCCATCGCGGGCAATATCGGGGTGGGCAAGACCCAGCTCACCAACCGGATCGCCGCCGAGCTGGGCTGGGCGGCGCACTACGAGCCGGTCATCCAGAACCCGTACCTGGACCCGTTCTACAAGGACATGCCGCGCTGGAGCTTCCACCTCCAGATCTACTTCCTGGGCGAGCGCTTCAAGGCCCAGGTCGAGATCGGCAAGAGCCCGCTGCCGTTCATCCAGGACCGCACCATCTACGAGGACGCCGAGATCTTCGCGAAGACGCTGTGGCAGCAGGGCTCCATGACCGACGTGGACTACGAGAACTACGTCGCGCTGTTCCATTGCATGGTCGGATTCCTGCGCCCGCCGGACCTGATCGTCTACTTGAGGGCCCGCCCGGAGACGCTCATGGAGCGCATCGCGAGGCGCGGCCGTGACAGCGAGAAGACGATCGGCATCGACTACATCCGCCGGCTGAACGCGGCGTACGACGACTGGATGGCGCGCGCCGCGAAGCAGGGCGAGGTGCTGGAGATCGACACCGATCGCGTGCCGCTGGTGGGCGACACGCCGGAGTTCCGCGACTTGATCGCGCTCCTGAAGCGCCGCTTCCCGCCGCAGGCGGAGCTGCGGCTGGACGTCGGCGGGCCCGCGTAGCGGTGTGACGCCGCCGCAAGAATCGTCAGGGCCGCTGCGAGGTCACGCGGGCGCGGCGCATGGGCTAGCTACTTGGGACTCACCCTGCAACGCTGCCCGCGCTCGCTTTGCTTGCATGAACCCCGCGCCGAAGGTGCGCTCCGCCTCCCACTGATTGTGCGTGCGGCAACGGAGGCGAAGGTTGGCGACCGTCGACTCGCCACCCCTGGCCACGGGCGTCACATGATCGAACTCGAGCGCCTTTCGCTCCTCACATCGCTCGCCGCTGTCACCGACGAACGTGCACTGCTCACCTTCTCGTGCGCGGACCGCGCGACGGACGCCGGCAGGGACATGGCGCGGATTCTTGGATGGCCTCGCATCGCGCGGCCTGTGGGTCGCTGCGAAGCGTCGGCGCTCGAGCTTCTCGATCAACGCATCCAGCGCGCGATCCAGAACTTGTGCGTATTCGCCACGCGGCACCGCGTGACCCAGAAGCTCTTCGGCGCGACGCAGCTTATCGCGGGTCTCGGTCGACATCGTGAGCTGGAGCCCGAAGCGACCGGGCGACAGCGGCGTGGTTCGACCGGAAGACGCCTGCGAGATCGGGATCGTCGGCGCTGCGAGAACAGCGTTGCCTGTCGCTGCCGACTGGGCCTGCGCGCCAGCGCCGATGCCCTCGGTGCTTGACGTACCTGGGACTTCGACACGCTCCAGAGCGTGTGGCGACAACACACAACTCTCCGGTGGCTCGGCCGAAGGGGCACTCACGCGGGGCGCGAGATCTGGTTGCGGGAAGCGCTCGACGAGCATCTCCCGGATTTCGTCGTTGGTCTTGTGCTCCGCGGCGGCGATCAGCTCGCTAGCATCAGTCCCGCGCAGGTGTCGTAGCGACCGCGAGAGCAGGCAGACGACGGTGACGTGCAGCCGGCCGTCTTCGATCGCGACAAAGATCGCTGGGAACCGGCGGGCAACGCGCGCGGCCGTGATGCGCTTGCCGGCCACGTCCTCGGAGAAGCCGAGCACCTTCACGCAGTGGTCGAACATGGACCCATGGCGGTTCGCGTACAGCCTACGCTTGTCCACCTCCGCGATGTGGGCGAGAAGCGTCGCCGTCGTGGCGCGGTCCCGGGTGACGAGGGCGGCGAGGTCACGGAGGATGACGTGATGGGCGAGGTGTCCGAGGGAGTAGCCGAGCATGGTGTCTCCTCGAGTGAGGGTCCATCCCGGAGGTAAGCGAATCATCGCATGCGTGATTTCGGCGCTTGTGCTTGCGCGCTCGTGAGCTCGACGGATACGCCGCAGCACTCGCGCGGTTTCGGCTCCGCGGCGCGTTCACGCCGCACTCGGGGCGCGCGAGCTTCGAGCCACACGGAGACTCATGCTCTCCGATTCAGGCCGCTCCCGAAGGCGTCAAGTCAAGAAAATCAGACGCTTCGCGCTCTAAGCCCTCGCCGAAAGCGCGCTCGTGCAACGTGAGCAGAGACCGGGTTGCGAGGCGTCGTGCCCAACGTCGGCCCGATACATCCAGCAGCGGTCGCACTTCGCTCGCGTCGTCTTGCGCACGTCCACGTGCGGCTCGGCGCCGTCGCCGAGCGTCTCGAGCGTGAGGTCGGCGACGATGAGCAGCGCCGGCAGCTCGTCGCCATACGGCCGCAACCGCTCGATCCACGCCCGTGGCGCGGCCAATGTCACCTCGGCCTCGGCCGTTGTCGCGAGCGTGCGAGCGGCGCGCAGCGGTTCGATCGCGGCGTTGACGGCGTCGCGCACGTCGCGCAGGAACAGCCACTCCTCGCTCGTTCGTCCCGCCTCGTCGCGCTTCGGCCATTCGCCGAAGTGGACGCTCTCGCACTCGTGGACCAGCCCGGGATGCTCGCGCCACGCCTCCTCGGCCGTGAACACGAGCGCCGGCGACACAGCGAGCAGCAGGTCGTGAAGCGCCTGCCACAGCGCGGTCTGCGCCGAGCGCCGCGCGGGGTCGTCGGGGGCGAGCGTGTAGAGGCGGTCCTTTGCCACGTCCAGGAACACCGCCGAGAGATCCACCGTGCACAGGTCCAGCACCTGGTCCATCGCCCGGTGGAACTGCAGCGCCGTCCACTCGCTCCGGACGCGGGCGAGCCGCGCCGTGAGATGGTCGGCAAATGCACGGTCCACGCGCAGCAGGTGCTCGCGTGACACCACGTGCGCCGGAGAGAAGTCGCTCAGGTTCCCGAGCAGGAAGCGCAGCGTGTTCCGCACCTTTCGGTAGGCGTCCGCGACTCGCTGCAGGATCTCGTCGCCCACGCGCACGTCGTTCCGCCAGTCCGTCGCCAGCGCCCACCAGCGCACGACGTCGGCGCCATAACGATCGATCACCGTCTGCGGGTTGACGACATTCCCGAGCGACTTGTGCATGGCGCGGCCCGCGGCGTCCAGCACCCAGCCGTGCGTGGCGACCGCCGTGTAGGGCGGCCGGTCCGCCACCCCGACACCGACCATGAGCGACGAGTTGAACCAGCCGCGATGCTGATCCGGGCCTTCGAAGTAAAGGATCTCGGAATCCCCGTACGGGCCCTGCCACGCAGGTGCCAGCTCGGGGTGCGACACCTGCACGGCGCGGTGCGTCGCGCCGGAATCGAACCACACGTCGAGCACGTCCTCTTCCTTCCGGAACGGGCCGGCCGAACGGCACGCCGGGCAGGTGAAGCCTTTGGGCAGGAATTCCTCCACCGGACGTTCGAACCAGGTATCCGAATCGGCCTCGCGCACCTTCTCGGCCGCGAGCTTGATCACGCGCTCGTCGAGCGTGGGCGCGCCGCAAGCCTCGCAGTAGACCGCGGGGATGCCGACGCCCCAGCTCCGCTGGCGCGACAGGCACCAGTCCGGGCGGCTCTTCACGGCTTCGCGGATGCGGTTCTTCGAGCTGTCCGGATCCCAGCGCACGGTCGTCTCGATCAGCTCCACGCAGCGGTCGCGGTGGCCGTCGTGGTCCACGATCATGAACCACTGGTCGGTAGCGCGGAAGATGACCGGTCTCCGGCAGCGCCAGCAGTGTGGATAGCTGTGGGTGAAGCTCCACGATTCGAGCAGCACGCCCTGATCGCCGAGCCAGCGCACGATGTCATCGTTCACGTCGAGCACGCTGCGGCCGGCGAACTGCGCCACCTCGGGCGTGAAGCGTCCGCCCTCGTCCACGGGGCAGAGCACGCCGAGTCCGCTTCGCTGTCCGACGAGGAAGTCCTCGGTGCCGTGGCCCGGCGCGGTGTGCACGATGCCGGTGCCGTCCTCCATGCTCACGTAGGGCGAGCCGTCCACAACGCGCGAGCGGTTGCCGAATGGACCCTCGAAGATCGCACCCACGAGATCCGCGCCGCGCACCGTCGCGAGTGTCTCGCCGGAATCGCCCAACCGCTCCGCGAACGCCGCGAGCCGGGCCTTGGCCACCACCAGCACGTGGCCGCGCGCGCGCGTCACGGCGTATTCCGCCTTCGGGTCCACCATGAGCCCCAGATTCGCGGGCAGCGTCCACGGCGTGGTGGTCCATGCCACGGCATTCGCCTCGGGCCAGCGCTTCAAGGCGCCGCTCGGGGCGTCCTCGCGCAGCGGGAAGCGCACGAACAGGCTCGGCGAGGTCACGTCGGCGTACTCGATCTCGGCCATGGCGAGCGCGGTGCGGTCCGTTGGGCACCAATGGATCGAGCGCTTGCCGCGCTGGATGAACCCGCGACGATTCAAGCGCGACAGCGTCTCCAGGATCTCCGCCTCGAACTCGGGCGCCATGGTCAGGTAGGGGCGGTGCCAGTCGCCCCAGCCGCCCAGGCGGATGAACTCGTCACGCTGGATCGCGATCCACTTCTCGGCGTAGGCGCGGCAGGCGCGGCGCAGTTCGAGCCGCGTCGGCTTGTGCTTCTTCTCGGCGAACTCGCGACCCACCTGCATCTCGATGGGCATGCCGTGGTTGTCCCAGCCCGGGACGTACGGCGCATCGAATCCCTGGAGCGAAGCCTGGCGCACGGCTGCGTCCTTCCAGATCTTGTTCGCGGCCGTGCCCATGTGGAGGTGGTTGTTCGAGTAGGGCGGGCCATCATGCAGGAGCCACAGCGGACGGCCACGCCGGCGCAGGCGGAGCGCGGCGTAGGCCTCGGTCTCGAGCCACGTGCGCAGCCGGTCGGGTTCGCGCTTCGCCAGGTCCGCCTTCATCGGGAAAGCGGTCTCGGGCATGTTGAGCGTGTCGCGATAGCCGGGCTTCTTGGGTTGCTCCGTCATGCGGGCTCCTGGGCTCGAAGTACGTTCGCCCCGACGGATGCGGGCGAGCCGCGCCAAAATGCGCGGCCGCCGCATCCGCCGGGGCGACGGGGAGTCGCGTTACCACCCGGCTTCGCGCGCTCCTCGCGGAACGCGCCTCGTGGAGCCCGTGGCTCCGGCCCGAATGTGCCACTGGGAGGTCGCCCAGCCCAGCTCTACCACGTCGCGTGTGCCGCGCCGCCGCTGCCGAGGGCTAGCCGGACACGTTCGCGCGAATCGCGCGCTCGACATCCGGCACGGGGTGATCTTCGCGGCGTCCAGCGGGCCGCCGGGCTCTCACCGTCCCCGGCTCGCTCGTGACCATGGGCGCGCTACTCGTCCCGTCTTCGCCTCGACGACTGCCGCGGCACCTTGCCACCCGTTCGCGGACAGCGTCAAGAGCCGGTGTCCGCAGGCGCGGCGATGGCACCTTCGACGGGCGCGCGCCGGGTGGAGTCCGGTACCGCCGGCTTGACCGGGGCGGGCTTCCGTTTCGCGGGTTTCGGCGGTTCGGGCGCCGGGCCGGCGAGGTCGGCGAGCAGCAGCACGGCGTCGGCGAGGCTCGGCTTCCCGGATCGCGCCGAGAGAGTTGAGAGTCGAGCAAGCGGCACCTCCGAGCCGAACGTCGCCTGGACCAGCGCGCGATGCCGGGCCTTGCGAAGCGGGCCGCTCCCGGTGCGCGTGCCGCGCGCGCGCGCGCGGCCCAGGTCGCTCGCGAGTTCGGGCCAGTCCACCGCGACACCCGTGGTGAGTTCGGCGTCTGTCGCGGGAAGCACGCTCGCCGCGACGAGTGAGTCGCGCAGCTCGCGCGGCGGCAGCGTGAGATCGCGGATCGGTCCGTTGAGCCCCGCTGCCAGCATTCGCCACCATGCGTCACGCGTCAGCACGTCGTCGCCGCGCGCGCCCGAGGAGAGAAGTGCCGCGCACTCCGCCCACTCGAGGTAGGTGGCGACGCCGCTCGAGTCGCCGCGGTGCGACGGGAGCCGCTCGTCCACGAACGCGAGCGGATCCTCGACTCGCGCGAACTCCCAGCGCTCCTCCGGGTCGGCAGGCATCCGCACCTCGAAGTGCAGGTGCGGCGTTGTCGCGCGGCCGGTGGCACCGACGCGGCCGAGCGGCGTCCCCGCTTGGACGATGCGCCCCGGGCGCACGCGAACGGAGCCGAGTCGCAGGTGGGCATAGACGGTGTAGGCGAGCGTCCCCTCGGGCAGCCGGTGGGCGAGCACGACATGGGTGCCGTAGCCGCCGTGCGGACCATGGTCCGCGACGTCCACGACCACGCCGGCGGCGGCGGCGCGCACGATCGACCCCGACTTCCCCGAGCCCAGGTCCGCACCCTGGTGCGTGGCACGGTCGCCTTCCCACTCGACGCTCCGGAGCAGGAAGAACTGTCCGGGTTTGGCCGGGCGCTCGAGCGACACGGCATAGGGGTCGCCCACCGGCATGCGCCAAGCGCCGCACGGCGCCCACCGCTCCTGCGTGCGCAAGCCCACGGGCAGGAGTCCGCCGAGCTGCAGTATTCCCGCTAGCAGGAATGCCGGCGACGCGAGGATCAGCGGAGCACCACGACGCGCCCGCGCGCCTCGCCGCCCCGCACGTTCGCGAAGTAGAGGCCGGCGGGAAGCGAGCGCGTGGCGTCCGTCGCGAATCGTGCGCGACCGGCGTCGGCAGAGAGGGTCCGCGCGACGAGCCGGCCCGAGGCATCGAACAGTTCAACGACCGCGCCGCTGACGAGCGCAGAACCCGCGAACTCGAGCGGCCGGCCGGGCCTCCACGGGTTCGCGTCGGCGACAAGCTGCGGGTGCGCGGGGCGCGGATCGAGCGGCACGTCGGTGACGAGTGAACCGTCGAGTAGCCGCGAGCGCTCACGCAGTCGCTGCGTTCCGCCGTCGTAGCCGATCCAGGTGACGGTGACGTTGCCGGAGGAGGTGGGCATGAGTTCGATACCGCTCGTGGTGATGTCCGAGCCGTCCGAGATCTCGGTGGCCCGGTGGTCCCAGCCCAGCGTAGGGGTCCATCGCTTGTACCGCACCTGTTGGCCGGCGCTGATCGAGCGCTCGTACGCCACGTGGAGCGCGCCGGTCGGGTCCTGGGCGATGCGCGGATTCTGGAGGCCGTCGCCGAGCGCGTCCAGCGTGGTGTCGCGCGGGCTCGGGCGGCCGCTACGCGCGCGTCGCTGGTAGTGGATCTCGCCACCCGCCCCCGGGCTCACCTGCCAGACGGTGTGAAGGGTTCCAGAGCTGTCCACCACCGCCGAGACGGATGGCTGCGCATACGCGGACTGCGGGCTGATGCGGACGCGCGTGGAGAGCCCGCTGTCCGGGTTGAATCGGCAGGCGTAGATGACGTGCGTGCCCGTGCCGCGGTCGGCCCACACGACGTAGGCGCGGCCGTCTCCCGCCGCGGTGACGGCCGGCGCGGTGGGTCCGTCGATCGGCGCCGTGACGTCGGTGGGCTGGCCATAAGGCGCGCCATACATGAAGCGCATGAAACGCAGCTGCTGGCGGCCGAGCACGGACTCGAGCCAGGCGAGGTAGACGCGGCCGCGCTCGTCCGCGGCGATGGCGGGCACAGCGCAGCCCTCCGTGACAGGGGTGAGCACGGTGGGCGTCGTCCAGACGCCGCGCACACGCGCGCGGTAACAGAGCCGGCCAGGATCGTTGTCCTGCTCGATCCACGCCACCGCCAGGTCCTGCTCGCCGACGCGCGTGATCGTGGGATCGCTCGCCGCGCCGATCCCACGGTCCACCGAGACGGGCGGTCCCCAGGGGTGGAGCCACGGCCGCTCGCGCACCACGATGCGCTGCCGGCCGCCGATCGCCTCGCTCGTCACGTGCCAGGCGAGGCCCGAACGCGACACCGCGGAGCGCGAGGCGGGCCCGAGCGTCTCCAGCGGTTCGGCGGCGGAGGGTGCCAGCCCGTGGGGGGAATCCCAGCCCGCCGCGCGCACGCGCAAGCGCACCGAGACGTCACGGCCCACCCGGGTGATGTTCTCGAGCGCGATGTTCGTGGGTGCGCCCCCGAACGTGCGCGTGGAGGGCGTCGTCAGGTCGTCCACGCGCGTCTTCTGGCGAGCGCCCGGGAACGGATCGTTCGCGTCGCCGCGATTGAAGCCGTAGTACATGTCGAAGTCGCCGTCGGCCTCGAGCACACGCATGCCCGGCGTGGGTCCGGTGTTGATGCGGTTGCCGGCGATACGCGAGCCGACGACCGCCTCGTCCACCTGGTGCAGCAGCAGTCCGTCCTGGAGCAGTTTGCGGTCGAAGCCCTCGCGGACGCGGTTCTCGATCAGGAAGTGCTCCGGCGAGTCCTCACCCTGGAACCAGAAGTCCACGAGTGGCGCGCCGTCCTGGACCGGCCTGATCACGAGCGTCGTGTCCTGTGTCGGGCGCACCCGAGTCGTCCAGCCGAGCCAGAGCAAAGGCCACGCGCCCAGGTGCGAGGGAGACTCTGGCGAGATGCCGTTCCCGCCAAAGGCGCCCGTGGACATGAGGGACCAGACTCCGGGTCCCACGTTGGCGCCGCCGCCCAGGCTGGACGTGTCATAGAGGTCGGGAAGCCCGAGCGTATGGCCGAACTCGTGGCAGAAGACGCCGATCTCACAGAGCTGGCCGGGGCGCAGCCCGGAGAGCTCCGGAAGCACCGTGAAGCGGTCGATGCGCATGTGCTGGAGGAGCGAACCGGGCACCAGGTCGTCGCACTCGATCGGGATGCCGTTGTTCCAGCCGGTCGAGGCGCGAGACGTGATGGACCACAGGTCGCGCCGGCTGACCGTGGTCTCGCCGCCGGGCCCGGCATGGACCAGCCACAACATGTCCACGTATCCGTCGTTGTCGAGATCGAAACGAGAGAAGTCCACGGTTCCGTCACAGGCATTCACGGCGTCCAGGAACATGCCGTAGGAGTTGTTCGGTGTGCCGAGCGCGTTCACACCCCACGAGTCGTACGCGTAGTAGTTGCGGTCGTGCGGCAGCGTCACCGTTGCGACCACCTCGCCGCGAACCTGGAGCCGGCCACGGGAAGCCCACTGGTAGTACTGGGTGAACGAGCCCGTTGGCACCGCGCCCGTGGTGTCGAACAGGCGCTGTTCGAGCGCCACGCGGGGGTAAACGAGCGCGCTGTCGGTGAAGGCCACCCGGATGATCGGCAGTAGCCATTCCGTGCGGCCGGCGCTCGTTTCCAGGTCGGGCGCGCGCTCGGGCACCGAGAACAGGCCGCGCTCGAACGCCGCGGAGAGCTCGGGGGAGACCGGACCGACGAGGGGGGGCATGGTGGCCCAGGCCGGGTTGCCGAGCAGCAGCCAGAGGGCAGGCGCCAGCGACAGGGCGGCGCGACATGCGACAGCTATTCTCACAACAGGAGCGTACCTCATCCCGGCTGGAGAGCGGCCCGATCCCCTGCATTTCCGCACTTTCAGTGCCGTCGAGTCAAGCGCGCTCTCGCTCTTCGCGGCGGGCGGCTTGTGCTAGCCTGCCGAACAAGGTGCTCGCCAACAAACGCCGATTCGCGCTCCCATTCGAATGGCTCGCCGCCGCCCTGCTCCTCGCCGCGTCCTCGGCGACTGCGGCCGTGGCCGACCGGCCCCCGCTGCGATCCCTCCAGCCGCCATATTTCACGGTGGATCTCGCGGTGGCCGTGGACTCCAGTTCGCGCGCGCGGGTCCGCGTCGTGGTGAGCGTGCCGTACCCGGAGCTCAACTGGCAGCTCGAGGACGGTGGGCTGACCGCGGGCGCGGCATTCGTGATCGAGTTACTGCCGTCGCGCGGCCAGAAGCGCCTGTATGGCGACTCGTGGGAGCAGCGACTGCTCGTGCGCGACTATGCCACGACCGTGGCGCAGCGGAACCAGCTCGTGGTGACACGTGAGTTCCTCGTGCCGCCGGCCGTCTATTCGGCGCGTGTGAGCGTTCGCGACCTGCGTGCGCTCGAGGCCGCCGAGGTACGTGACCGCATCGAGGTGCGTGACCTGGCGCGCGTGCCCGTGGGTTTCGCCGATCTCGAGCTGGGCGTCGTGGACTCGACCGGGAGGTTCACGCCGGTGCCCTCGCGGGCGTTCGGCTACGACTCCGGCGAACTCGCGGCCCGCACCGTCCTCGTGGACCGCCGCCCGGGACCGTGGCCTCGCGCCTACCGGTTCCACTGGCGCGTCCAGGATGCGTCCGGCGGCACGGCGTCGCAGGGCGACACGGCGGTCTCCTCGCAGCGGTCCGCCGAGCCGCTCGTCCTGCGGCCGGCTCGTGCAGGGCTCTTCATCGGGGACTACTCGCTCGAGGTCGAGATGCACGAGGGCAAGACCTCGTGGCGCACTTCGCGCTCGTTCGAGGTGGAGGAGAGCGGGCCGCCGCGCGGACGCGAGTTCGATGAGCTGCTGGAAGCACTCACGTACATCGCCGACGGGAGCGAGGTGGACCCGATGCGCGGTCTCTCACCAGAAGCGCAGGCGGAGCGCTGGGAAGCGTTCTGGCGGCGGCGCGACCCGACGCCGGAGACGGTGCGGAACGAGTACCAGATCGAGTTCTTCCGGCGGCTTCGCCACGCCACGCAGCACTTCCTGGGGTTCGGTCCGGGGTGGCGCTCCGACATGGGCCGTGCGTACATCCGCTACGGGCCGCCAGACCAGATCGAGCAGCGCCAGGCGTCGGGCTCCCAGCCGGGCCTGGAGATCTGGTACTACAATCAGCCCTACCGTCGGCTCGTGTTCGGCGACCGCGAGGGCTTCGGCCGCTACTCACTCCTGAACCCGCCCAGCGAATGAGGCTGGCGAGCGTCCGTCACGCGGTGGTCTCGCTTCCGGCGCTGGACCTGCGCATCGAGCCGCGGCACGCTTCGGAACTCCGCTCGCAGCTGCTGCTCGGGGAGACGGTGGCCATCCTCTCGACCCGTGACGGCGCCGCCTGGATGCGTGTCCGGAACGAAGCTGATGACTACGTCGGCTGGGTTCGCGGCTGGGGCCTGGTCCCGGCGAGCCCGACGCGGGTGGCGCGTTGGAAGCGGCTCGCGACTGCAAGGATCTGCGCGCCCATTGCGCTCGTGCGGACCGTCGGGGGCGCGGGAGTCGCCGGAGCACGTTCGAGAGGACCGGCCGCGACCGTGTCACCCGTGTTCTTCGGCAACCGTCTGATCGCCGGGCGAACCCGCCGGGGATGGGTTCCGGTGGAGCTGCCAGACGGTCGCCGAGGCAGGATCGCGCGGTCGGCGCTCGCCGGCTCGCGCCGGCCCAGGCTGGAAGCACGCGTGGCGTCGCTGATGGGTACGCCATACCTGTGGGGTGGCCGCACCCCCGCGGGGTACGACTGCTCGGCGTTCGTCCAGCAGGTGCTACTGGAGCAGGGAGTCCGCCTTCCCAGGGACGCCCGGGACCAGTGCCGGGCCGCGGCACGCCTGCCCAGGGGCTCCCGGCCCCGACTCGGGGACCTGGTGTTCTTCCGGCGGCCCCGGGAGGCACCGAGCCACGTCGGTTTGAGCTTGGGTGGGGACTTCTTCGCCCACTGCAGGGGTCGGGTGGCGGTCGCCAGCCTGGACATGAGCAACCCTTTGTGCGACAAAGATCTGCTGCCGCAGTTCATGGGCTGGTACCGGCCGTGATGGTCTGAGAATGTGAACTCATTAGGCGGGTTCCCGGACCTAGAATCGGCTTGACACCCCCCGGGGGGGCTCCCTAACTTTCCCGCCGGGCGTGCGCCAGGTTCCTTCCAGAGAAGGACAACACCTGGCTTGCTTGTCGTATCGCGGCTCCTTCGCACGGACGAGAGGGAGCTTTTCGCATGCCGGTTTAAACCGATGGCGAAAGGAGGTGGGCTACCGAATCCACGTGTAGGCCGGCGGGCCAAGTCCCGGCCGCCGGTGCATCGAGGCGTCAGTAGCTCTCACCGACTCTCGCAAGGAGGCTGTGCAACCATGCATAAGCGTATGACCCGTATCCTCAGTGCCGTTGCCCTCGTGGCCGTGATCCCTGCGGTCGCGTTCGCGTCTGCCGCTCGTGTCGCCGGCCTGAACGTGCCGGGCGACTACATCAAGGACTACACGGGTATCTACACCTACGTGTCCGGTGTGGGTTCCGTGGGGAACCTGGTGTATGCGGAGCCGAACTCGGGCAACGAGACCATGGGCGCCGTGCTCGGCAACCTGTGGGAAGGCCGACTCGGCACCTGGGGTGTCCACCTGCGTCGTTTCCACCCATCGCTGGGCCAGTCCACGGCCGGTGACCCCATCACCACCACCCTGGGCGGCTTCAGCGATCCCAATTCGAACGGCGAAGCGCTGGACCTCATGTGGGGCCAGAAGATGGGAAGCGGGAGCCTGGGCCTCCGCCTCAATCGTTCGTTCATCTCGCGTGAGGTGACGGCCGGCACGGCGGAAGGCGACGGCACGAACGGCCGCAACATCTGGGGCATCGGCGCCGGCTTCGGTTTCAACATGAACGAGAACACCGATGTCGAGCTCTCCGCGCTGTTCCAGAATCGCGGTTTCAAGGGCTCGAACCTCGCGACGC